>CAYGSQ010000113.1:0-8845 GCA_964352435.1 uncultured Gammaproteobacteria bacterium
TGTCGTTGGCTCGGAGATTTTTATAAGAGACAGCGACAAAGCAAAAGTGACCATGCGTTTTCGTGGTCGCGAGATGGCGCACAAAGAAGTGGGCCGAGAGAAACTCGACCGGGTCGAAAAAGATCTGGAAGAACTGGCCGTTGTCGAGCAGCAACCTAAGTTTGAAGGTCGACAAATGGTCATGGTGTTCGCACCAAAAAGAAAGTAGCCATCGCTTCCACGATGGTTCGCCTTGAAGGTCCTGCAATTGTGCACGGGCCCGGGCAATAAGGAGCTAGAAAAATGCCGAAGATTAAGACCAATCGCGGGGCCGCCAAGCGGTTCAAGCGAACGGGGAAGGGTGGGTTCAAACGATCCCAATCTCACCTCCGTCATATCCTCACCAAGAAAAGCACGAAACGTAAGCGTCATTTGCGCTCGACGCTTCAGGTCGCAGAAAGCGATCAGAAGGCCGTCCGCAAAATGATGCCGTACGCATAAGGGAGGATTGACACATGGCACGAGTAAAACGTGGGGTCGTCGCGCGCGCGCGGCACAATAAGGTCCTCAAGAAAGCCAAAGGCTATTACGGCGCACGCAGTAAAGTCTTTCGGGTCGCTAAACAGGCCGTCATCAAAGCCGGCCAATACGCTTATCGCGATCGCCGCCAGAGAAAACGCCAGTTCCGCGCACTGTGGATCACGCGTATCAACGCGGCTGCACGCCTGCACGACCTGTCGTACAGCCGTCTGATCAATGGTCTCAAAAAAGCCGAGATCGAGATTGATCGTAAAGTGCTGGCCGACATCGCAGTGCATGACCCGGAAGGGTTTGGTGCGATTGCTGAAGTCGCCAAGAGCGGCCTCGATCAGTAACACCTGAGCGCGGCTGCGAGATTTCGCAGCCGCTTCGGTGTCAAAAGGGAAAGCCCCTGGCGCTTTCCCTTTTTTTTCTCTCCAGGAGTCTGCAGGTGTCGACGAGCGAACCAACCCTCGAACAATTGACCGACGAGGCAATTGCCAACGTTACGGCTGCGACAACGCTTGCCGCCCTCGATGAGGTGCGCGTGGGTGTCCTTGGGAAAAAGGGTGCGCTGACGGCGCAGCTCAAGACCCTTGGCAGTCTGCCGCCCGAAGAGCGCCGAGGCGCGGGACAAAAAATTAACGAAGCGAAAGAGCGGGTGGCCCAGGCCATTGCGCAGCGTCGACAGCTGCTCGAAGACGAGCGGCTCGCGACGGTATTGGCCGAGCAACGTCTTGATGTCTCGCTGCCGGGTCGCGGCCAGCCTGTCGGTGGTTTGCATCCGGTGACACGCACGTTGCGGCGCATCGAGTCCCTGTTCGAAAAGGCCGGTTTTGCGGTCCATGAAGGCCCGGAAATTGAAGACGATTTCCACAATTTTGAAGCCCTGAATATCGCCGAAGATCATCCGGCACGGGCCATGCACGATACCTTTTACTTTGACGACGGCCGCTTGCTGCGAACGCATACGTCACCGGTTCAGGTGCGCGCCATGCGTAAAGACGGTCCGCCACTGCGCCTGATTGCCCCCGGCCGCGTATACCGCTGCGATTCCGATCTGACCCACACACCGATGTTTCATCAGGTTGAGGGGCTGGTTGTGGATAAAGGCATCAGCTTCGCCAATCTCAAATCGATCCTGCATCAGTTTCTGCAGCGTTTTTTCGAGCGAGATCTGGCTGTGCGCTTCCGCCCTTCGTATTTTCCGTTTACTGAGCCGTCGGCCGAGGTCGATATGCAGTGCGTGATGTGTGACGGCGAAGGCTGTCGCGTGTGCTCGAAAACGGGCTGGTTGGAGGTGCTGGGCTGCGGCATGGTGCACCCCAATGTGTTGATTAAGTCAGGGGTAGATCCGCAAGAGTTCACCGGCTATGCCTTTGGCATGGGGGTTGAGCGACTGGCAATGCTTCGCTATGAAGTCAATGACTTACGCCTCTTTTTTGAAAATGACCTTAGATTTTTGAGCCAGTTCCGGTAACGCTATGCACGTCAGTCAATCCTGGTTAAACGAGTTTGTCGACGCGGGCGCGGATACCGCTACCGTCGCCGAGCGTCTGACGATGGCGGGCCTTGAGGTCGGCGCGATCGATCCTGCGGCCGAGCCGTTCAGCGGCGTGGTTGTGGGCCATGTGACCGGCTGCGAACCGCACCCGGACGCCGACAAATTGCGTGTCTGTCAGGTCGATATTGGCAGCGGCGAGCTGCAGAACATCGTTTGCGGTGCTCCGAATGTGCGCCAGGGCCTTAAAGTTGCGGTAGCAACCGTCGGCGCCAAGCTGCCGGGCGGCCTCAAAATCCGTAAGGCCAAGCTTCGCGGCGTGGTCTCGTTTGGCATGATTTGCTCGGCCCGCGAGTTGGGACTGGGCGATGAGCACGACGGCATCCTCGAACTACCGGAAGACGCGCCAGTCGCCGAAGACATTCGCGTGTATCTGGATCTGGAAGACCAGATTCTCGATCTGGACTTGACGCCGAACCGCGGGGAGTGTCTTGGAATGCAAGGTGTTGCACGTCAAATCGGAGTACTTTTCGATGTTCCGGTGACAACGATTGGCGCTGATCCGGCGACGGTCGAATGCGACGATGCCCTGCAAGTACATCTCGACGCACCAGACGCGTGTCCCCGTTACGTCGGCCGGGTCGTGCGTGGCATTGATCCGCAGGCCAAAACACCACTGTGGATGCGCGAACGTCTGCGCCGGGCCGGGCTGCGAGCCTTGTCGCCGGTGGTAGATGTGACCAACTACGTGCTGCTTGAAACCGGACAGCCCATGCACGGTTTCGACCTGCGGCAGCTGGCCCCGCCCATTCGGGTGCGCATGGCCGAGCCAGGCGAAAAACTCACCTTGCTCGATAGCAAGGAAATAGTTCTGGATAGTGACGTGCTGGTGATTGCTGACGAAAAAGGCGCTCTGGCGCTGGCTGGCATCATGGGCGGCGACAAGAGTGGCGTGGCCCCTGACACGACCGACGTCTTTTTCGAGTGCGCCTGGTTTGCGCCTTCGTTCGTGTCTGGTCGCGCGCGCCGCTTCGGCCTGCATACCGACGCCTCCCACCGCTATGAACGCGGCGTTGACCCGACGACCCAGGTTTCGGCCATTGAACGTGCCACACAGCTGCTGCAAATGATCGCCGGGGGGCAGGCCGGTCCGCTTACCGTGGCGCAACATGCCTGCATCTCTGCGCCGCGTGCAGCGGTGACCATTACGCGCACTGAGCTCGATAGTCGCCTCGGCGTGCACGTACCCACCGCAGACGTCACCGGCATTTTTGAGCGCCTGGGCTTTGCCGTGACGACGACCGATGGGCAGTGGCAAGTGGTCCCGCCGAGTCATCGTTTTGATATCGCAGGTCCTGAGGACCTGTCTGAAGAAGTTGCTCGGGTCTTTGGCTATTCACGCATCGGCGAAGTACCCGAAATGGCCACGCTTGCTATGCCCGCCGTCACCGAAAGTCGCGTCAGCACCGCGCGTGTTCAAGACGTGCTGGTTGACCGGGGTTTTCAGGAAGTCATTACCTACAGTTTTGTCGATCCAAAAATCCATGAGGTCGTGTGTCCCGGGGTCACGCCACTGCCGCTAAAGAATCCTATATCGGCTGAGTTGGCGGTCATGCGTTCGAGTTTGTGGCCCGGCCTTTTGGGCACGTTGCAACACAACCTTGCGCGTCAGCAAGAGCGCGTACGGGTTTTTGAAACGGGCCTTGTGTTTGACTGGCGCGACGGTGAGTTGACGCAGCCCAAGCATGTTGCCTTTGCGCTGACCGGCCCACGCTTGCCCGAACACTGGGATCACACACGTGACGCGGTGGACGTACATGATGCGGCAGGGCATGTTGAAGCCCTTCTGGCGTTGCGCGGCGCGCACGTGCAGGTCACGTTTGAGCCAGCGGAACATGCCGCTTTGCATCCGGGTCAAAGTGCCAATGTAATCGTTGACGGTGATGTGATCGGACGTATGGGTGCGCTGCATCCACAGCGTGCGGCGCACCTGGAATTGCCCCCCAATGTGTTGCTGGCCGAGCTTGATATCGCGCGCGCATTCGCGGCAACCGTGCCAACGTTTGCGCCAGTCGGCCGTTTTCCTTCCACCCGGCGTGACGTGTCGGTTGTGGTCGATGAGGCCGTTTCGGTGCATGCATTAAGTGAAGCCGTGCGCGCGGTGACCGGACCACAGCTGCGAGAACTGCGTGTGTTCGATGTTTATCGTGGCAAAGGAATAGATTCCGGTAGAAAAAGCGTGTCCTTTGGCTTGATTTTACAGGACTCTTCGCGCACTCTTAATGACGGCGAAGCTGACGCTGTGATCACCGCAGTTATGGCAAAGTTCAAACAGGATTTTGACGGCACAATAAGAGACTAATAACCCATGGCCCTGACGAAAGCGGATATGGCCGAGTCACTGTTTCATGAACTCGGATTGAACAAACGCGAAGCGCGCGAATTGGTCGACGTATTTTTTGAAGATCTGCGCGCGTCACTCGCGAGCGGTGAGCAAGTCAAGTTGTCGGGGTTTGGTAACTTCGATTTGCGTGACAAAAATCAGCGACCGGGACGCAACCCGAAAACTGGCGAAGAGATTCCCATCAGCGCACGACGCGTGGTGACTTTCCGCCCCGGACAAAAATTAAAATCGAGAGTTGAGGCGTATGCTGGAAGCGGGGAATAATAATGAACTCCCACCGATCCCTGGAAAGCGATATTTCACGATCGGCGAAGTCAGCGAACTGTGTGGTGTTAAGCCCCATGTGCTGCGTTACTGGGAGCAGGAGTTTCCTCAGCTAAAGCCTGTTAAGCGTCGCGGCAATCGCCGCTACTATCAGCGCCAGGATGTCATCATTATCCGCCAGATCCGTAGCCTTCTTTATGAAGAGGGTTTTACGATCGGTGGAGCCCGTCAAAAGCTGACGGGAGAAGAAGCACGCGAAGACGTGACCCAGAGCCAGCAGATTATTCGCCAACTGCGGGTTGAGCTTGAAGAAGTACTGAAAATTCTGCGCCGCTAGGCGGCAAGACCGGTCCACCGCCTGAAAACGCCTAATTTGGCGGCTCGCGCTTGTGCGGCTCGCGCTTGTGCGGCAAGCGTTTGCGGCTGTGCAGCAATAGTTCGAGCCCACGTTATGGTCATTATGATTCGCAGGTGGCTATGCTATAACCATTGCGTGTCAAAATTTGTCGCGAGCGGGTCTTACTGCTCGGACTCGAACCAGTAATACCCCAATGCACAATCTCAAATTTTTGCTTTTTTCCCTCGCGCTAACCAATCACACGTTTGCTGCGTTTGAAGAGGTAACGGTCGACGCAGGGGTAGATCGTCTCGGCCAGTCATTTGGCTCGTCCTGGGGCGATTTCAATGGAGATGGCTTTCCGGATCTTTGGGTTAGCAATCATGCCGACGCACCGAGTCTCTACCTGAACAACGGCGACGGCACTTTTACCGACATCGCGATGCAGGTATGGCCGGGGCGCTTGCTACCAGCCGACACCGTTTGTGAAACGCTCACCGAAGGTGTCTGTTTGTCGGACACGCATGCCGCAGCCTGGGCCGATTTCGACAATGACGGTGATCAGGATTTGCTTGAGGTGGTCGGAGGTGAGCGCGGCAATCATTTGTTTATCAACGACGGTAACGAATTTATCGAAGAAAGCCAGGACTATGGTTTGCGCGCTATGGGTACTCGTTCACGCACGCCAGGTTGGCTTGATTGGAATAACGACGGCCGGCTTGACGCCATTTTGACCCACGATCTCAATGCGCAGGTCCATCCACTGTTGCTGACCAATCAAGGTGATCTATTCACGGATGCGCAACCCGTAACGGGTATCGGTCAGCATGCCTCCACGTCACTTCATTTGGTGGATCTGGACGAAGATCTGAGGCCGGAGATCTTTCTTTCCCGCGGCAACAGCAATTCCGGCAAGGCATTTTCATCCGCGTCGTTGCCGTTCGTCAATGTGCTGCCCGGTTTGCCTGTGACGCAAGGGTTCCTCGCCTGTACTGATGCCGTCTTTGAGGACTTCGACGGCGATCAGCGTGTCGATGTGTTCTCAACCTGCGGGGGGAGCGGGCAGGAGGTCTTGCAGCGTAATGAACGTCAAATCGACGCCAAAATGCTCGCGTTTCAAAGGGAAGATGCCATCGAGTTTGACGGCATGGAGGCAGTCACAATTTCGGTTTATCCGAGTTTTTCGTTTGTACCCGAAGATCACCTTCGTGTTGGTGCCAGTGCGTTTGTGCCTGCGGTAATCGAGCATCCAGAACTGGGCTGGCGTTCTTTTTCATTTACGCTCAATCCGCTCGATCCCGCGATCGCTGGCGTGCCGCCACATGTAGCCGGCGGCGATCTGGGTTTGTACGTCAGTTTTGACGATCAAAAAAATCGTTGGAGGATTGCGCTTTCAACGCCTGCGGGTGCGGGCCTCAATGTTGTGGCAAAGTCCAACGGGGTGCTGTCGAATCTAGCCGTGCTGGGCTTCAATGGGACTCCGCTTACGTCCTTTCCCAAGTATGCTCGACGTGTCGACGGTGGCTTCGAAGACCGCCGCTCGGCGAGCGGCTTTACGGACAGACTGGCCTGCGGATCAGCGGCCGGTGGCGACTTCGATAATGACGGGGACGTTGATCTGTATCTGGTTTGCTCCAATCCAATTTCAAATTTGCCCAACCGACTCTATCTCAACGATGGCAACGGCAATTTTGCGCTGGCTGCGGATAACGATCTTGTAGCGGGAAGCGATATTGGCGGAGGCGATACGGTTACGGTGGTGGACTACGATGAGGACGGTTTCCTGGATCTGTTCGTCAACAATGGTACAGGCGGCGCGCCGTTTCACTTTGGCCCGAATCAGCTTTTTCGCAATCTTGGGAATGACAATCATTGGCTTGAAATCGACTTGATTGGACTACTGTCGAATCGTGACGGCATCGGTGCAACGGTGACTGCGCAAACCGCCAATGGCACGCAGTACCGCCTGCAGGACGGCGGTTTGCACGCCAAAGCTCAGGACCATCAGCGTCTGCATTTTGGATTAGCAAATCAATCTACGGTGCAAGTTCTCACGGTCAACTGGCCATCGGGTTCGCAGTCTACGTTGACCAACGTCGCAGCGGACCAGATCCTCACCATCACCGAACCGTCCGATGCGGACGGCGATGCACTACCTGACACCATCGATAACTGTACCTGGGTGGTCAACGGTGATCAGACGGATACCGACATGGACGGCCATGGCGATGCATGTGATGCCGATTTCAATAACGATTGCGCGGTCAATGTTCAGGACCTCGGGCTTTTCCGTACGAACTTTCTGTTGCAGACTCCGCTCTATGATTTGAGCGGGGATGGTCAGGTCAACTTCGTCGATTTGGGCCTTTTGCGACTTTTGTTTTTCCAGCCAGTCGGGCCCAGTGCGTCCGGTGCATTGTGTTCCAGCTAAGACGGTACTGCGCCGTTTTGAAGGCGCCGATGGACACGCCTTTCGCGGCGCGCAGGCTTGGGCTATAGTGCGCCTCTCGGGGCGTGGCGCAGCCTGGTAGCGCATTTGTCTGGGGGACATGAGGCCGCTGGTTCGAATCGAGCCGTCCCGACCAAATTATCCAATCTGGCGCATTTGGCGCAAAAAAAGCCGCTTCTATGCGGCCTTTTTTAATAGTCCCCGTGCCTTCGCGGCCATCAAGCTTGCAAACCGTTCCGGCGCCCAGCGTTTCAGGCGGTAAAGCCAGCGCGCGTCGCGATGGGGAATACACATAAACTGATTTTTCTCGACAGCGCGTACAACGCACGCGGCCACATCGCTGGCGGTGATTTTCGAGGCCGCCATCAACTTGCTGCCAACATGTTTGAGGTCAAGGCCAAAGCTCTCCGATTCGTCCAGTAAGTTGGTTTGGAAAAACGACGGGCATACAACGGTGACGCCGATTCGCTGACCGACGAGTTCCGTGCGCAAGGTCTCCGACAGTGACACTACGCCGGCCTTCGACACATTGTACGAACCCATTGCCGGGGCATTGGCGATCCCGGCGAACGATGCGATATTGACGATGTGACCGCCGCCGTTGGCGCGCAAAAAGGGTTCGAATTCGCGGCAGCCGCGCACCACGCCCATCAAGTTTACGTTGAGCACAAATTGAAAACTGTCGAGTGGCGTGGACGACAATCTCCCCGCGCTCGCAATCCCGGCATTGTTGACCAGGACATCGAGTGTCATGTCATGCTGACGAAATTGCTCGGACAGCGCCTCAAAATCTGCCTGGCGGATGACATCGAGCGTGGCGTGCATGTGCCCCTGATCACCTGTGAGCATGTCGCAGGTGTCCTTGGCCCGATCGCCATGCTGATCCGTGCACACGACAAGCCACCCGCGCTGCGCCCAGGCCAATGCCAGTTCGCGGCCCAAACCGCTGCCGCTTCCCGTAATCAGAACCGTTGGCATTGCGCGTCTCCCTATAGTCATTGCTCGTGTAGCGCGCATGATACCCCACCAACGCTCGCGTCAGTTGACAGAGCCGGCCGCGGTTCCTAAGGTCGCGGGCATGGCATCACTAACATTGGTTCGACATGGTCAAGGTTCGTTTGGGACGGACAACTATGATCGCTTGTCTGAGCTTGGCACATGGCAGGCGGCGACTCTGGGTGGGCACTGGCAACGCGCCGCGACCCGCTTCGATCGGCATCATTGCGGCGCGCTTCTGCGGCAGCGCCAAACGGCGACCAAGGTACTTGAAACCATGCACGGTGCCGCACACGAATTTGGCGTGGACGACGCGTTCAACGAATACCAGACCGAAGAAGTGTTCGGGCGCTATATGCGCGTACTTCTCGATGAAGATGAAGACCTGCGTGACGT
>CAYGSQ010000114.1:0-8841 GCA_964352435.1 uncultured Gammaproteobacteria bacterium
GCGTTGAGCTTCATGGACGGCACGGTCACCCTGCGCAACGTGGTGGCGAGCGCGAACGATTCCGCTGCCGACGGCGGGGCAATTGCGGTGCTTGGTTCGCAGGGCGAATTCGACCTGCGTGACGTGACGCTTGCGGGCAATCGTGCGACGGGTGCGGGTGGCGCGCTTTATATCGACAATCCCGGCGCGACCGTCATGCTAAACAACACACTTATAGCGACCAATGCTGCGGCTCGCGGGGCGGCGGTGTTCGTTGCCGCCGCGGTACAAACGTCGCTGCAAAGCGCGACCGTGGCGCTCAATCATACGACCGGCGACACACTTGGTCCTGCGATCGACACGCAAACCGCTGCACCCATCGCCATTCGCGACAGTGTGCTGGTGGGAAATGTCACGGCCACGCGCTTGCCCTTCGCTTTGACCGCGGGCGCTGACTCGGATTACAACAGTCTCGACCAGCCGCCCGTGGGTGCCAACGATACGGCGCTGGCGCCAGGTACTGCCGCGTTTGGCGAGCAATATCTGGCGAGTGACGCGGCCCAGGCGATAGACCGTGGCAGTGTCAGCGCCGCTGCGGCGGGACTGGACACCCGTTTTGCCGCGGCGCAGTCCGTCTACGCTGATGAAGGTCAACTCGACCGTGGCTATCACTATGCGCAACGCCCGGCCGCCACGCCGACGGCGGCATCACTGAGCGCAAGCCTGAGTGTTGATAAGACGGGCGCGTCGCGCATTCCCGGCTACGTAGCCGTAGATATAACGCCACTGGTCGACGGCGTCGGACTGGGTCCCGGTCATCGGGTTACCCTGGAGCCGCTGAACGGTCGCAGTGACCTGATCAATGTCGCACAAGTATTCGACCCATTGCTGCGGCGTGATGTCCTGGCAACGGATCTGGGTGACGGTCGCTATCGTCTGTATCTGGACGGTCGCCCGTCCGCGGCCACGCAGTTTGCCCTGCGCGTCGATGACGTCCCAGCTGATCGTGCGGTGAGCGTGGTCTGCCCGCTGGGTGGATGCGCGGGTGGCGCCGGGCAGGTGCAGCGCCCTTAGGCGCAGGAGCAGACTTTAAAGATGCAGTTGGCGCAATTCCTGCGCCTGCTCGCTGTGATGCCAGACGGTGTCGAAAAACTCCAGATAGTGCACCGCGATCGCAGGGCTACGCGTATCGGCAATACCGTCGAGACGGGCTGCGTCGGCGGGGTACATGTCCGCCGACCAGGCGGCGGTCAAGAAGGTGTCACGGCGGCCGCCAAAATCTGCATGCACCTGACGAATTTCAACAAAGCAGCTGTTGCGTCGCGCCAGCTCAACCAGAGGGTGGCCGGCATTGAGTGAAGCCAAAGGGCACTGCACGGCGATACGTACGCGGGCGAATTTGTGCGTCAGAACCAGATGCTTGACGATGTCTACGAACTCGATACGTGCGTAGGTGTCAGGTTCGAGATCAGGGGTAAACAGGGCAAGCGCACGACGTGCTTTGCGTGCGACGTCAAAGGCAACGTTGCGTGCTTCGGCGGCGCCGCTGAATACGCAGCGCGTATTTCGCTGGGACGCAGTCGTATCCGCGGTTTGGGCAACCGGGTTGTTCATAAACTACCTTAGTCAAGGGTGGTCGGGAGGCGTTTGTTGGTTTTTGTTGCTGCGTTTGGAACCCGATCCATCGGGGTGCAGCATTGCCGTCCTGACGTGGTCAGCTTATGACGCTTTGGGCCCTGGAATTGTGAACTGCATCTCAAAAAAGGTGTTATTTTGCGAGAACTTTTGAAACCTTTGTGACACGCGCCTCACGCGAGGCGGCAGGTCATATGTCGATGCGGAATAGCCGCTTCGTCGAACTCAGGTCCGTCCGCGACGAAACCGTGGCGCGCATAAAAGCGTAGAGCGTGGGTCTGGGCATGAAGATAGACCGAGTCAAATCCGGCGTCGCGAGCCATCTCGAGCAGTTGCTGTAGCAATGCGCCGCCGATGCCTGCGCCACGGGCCTCTTTCAGTACGGCCATCCGACCGATCTTGCCAGCCCGTGTGATGCGCCCCGTCGCAACATAGCGACCGTCCACAATCACCAGTGCATGCTGGCAGTCTTTGTCTTCACCGTCCCATTCCAGATCAGGTGGTACGGCTTGCTCCACCACAAACACAGCGTGCCGGATGGCACGTAAGGTTTTTTGGTCGTCGCTCCACTTGGCCACACGCGTCTCAATACTCATGCTTGTAGCGCTATGACGTGGTCGTCCAGCAATGCTTGCGCCAGTGTCTGGCTGTCAGCCCGGGCGGGGCAGGTTGCGTGCCCGTTGGCGGCAAGCTCAGTCAGCCACTGTGCATCCACCTCGGAATCGATCGCGTAGGCCTGTCCATTGGCAAACAGGTAGGCGTTGCCGCGCGCCGCGAACCGCGCCAGCCGCGCGCCACGCACCAATGCGACCTGCACCGGTGCCGCGGTCGGATGCAGCGCCGGCGTTGGTGCGGCCTCGTCGATCAGCCACGGCTTGGGTTCGGTCATCAGTTCACCGAGTGCAGCCGCAAGCGTGGCATCGTCGAGTTCCAGAAACTGTCGCATTTGCCGACGCAAACGCGTCAGCGTGTTCGCGTCGATCAGGGTTGGGTCCGTCGCGCGCGTGGCCCCTGCATCGCGATAGCGCACGTGCGAGGGCAGTTCGCCCAGAGCCACGGCGGCCAGATCGTGCAGTGTGGGGGCTCGAAATCCGATCGAATAAGTAACACAGTCGTCCAGCGCAATGCCGTGATGCGGCACATCAGGCGGCAAATACAGCACGTCGCCGGGGCCTGCGGTAAAGGTGTCCGTAGCGTCAAACGGGTGCACCAGTCGCAGGTCCTGCGTGCGCTCATCGATTTGATAGTCGCCGCGCTGCCCAACTTCCCAGCGCCGCTGGCCGGCTGCCTGAACCAAAAAAACATCATAGGCATCAACGTGTGGCCCGACCGAGGCGCCGGGTGTGGCGATGCTCATCATGACGTCTTCCACGCGCCACCGTGGGAGAAAATCTACCGCGTGGATAAGTGCCTTGAGCGCCGGCCAGTGATGGTCGGCATCCTGGATCAAAACGGTCCACGGTGCGCTTGGGTCGCCGTTGTCGAACGGACCATGTTCGAGCCGGTAGTCGCCTGGCGCTGTGGTCACGACGCGGCGGCATTCCCCGTGGTCGCTCGCCGCATGTGCGCGCCAGTTATCGATCTGCGGCGCAGCCGTTAGTGCCGCAGGCAAGAACGCAGGTGATTGTTGCCAATGTGTGGCAAGGAAATGCTCCGCTTCGCGCTGGTCAAACAGGCCCGGCATCGCGCGCGGCTCAGCGACCGCGGTCCAGTTCGTCTTCGGCCAGGCGCGCGGCAACACCGACGTAGGTGGCAGGCGTCAGCGCTTTGAGGCGTTCGCGCACGTGGTCCGGAATATCCAGCCCGTCGACAAACACAGACAGTTTGTCCGCGGTGAGTTTTTCGCCGCGGGTCAGGTCTTTGAGCTGCTCATAGGCGTCTTCGATACCGTAGCGTTTCATCACCGTTTGAATAGGCTCGGCCAGCACTTCGGCATGTTGGGCCAGGTCGTCCAGCATGCGCTGGTTGTCCGGTGTAATGCGGGCAAGCCCTTTTAGCGTGGCCTGATAGCCGACCAGCGACCAGCCCATGGCAAGGCCCACGTTGCGCAGCACGGTGGAGTCGGTCAGGTCGCGCTGCCATCTTGAAATGGGCAGCTTTTGCGCAAGGTGCGTTACTAACGCATTGGCCAGACCAAAGTTGGCTTCAGCATTTTCGAAATTAATGGGGTTGACCTGGTGCGGCATGGTCGACGAACCCACTTCCTGTGCGTGGGTTTTTTGTGCCAGATAGCCGAGCGAAATGTAGCCCCAGGTGTCGCGGCAAAAGTCGATGGCGATGGTGTTGATTCGCGCCAGTGCGTCGCAGAACTCGGCCATCCAGTCGTGCGGTTCAATCTGTGTGGTCATGGGGTTGATCGCCAGACCAAGCGATTCAACAAAATGGACGCCGGCCTTGGGCCAGTCTACTTCCGGGTAGGCCGACACATGGGCGTTGAAGTTGCCCACAGCCCCGTTCATTTTGCCCAGAATTTCGACCTGTGCGAGCTGCTCGCGTTGACGTCGCAGCCGCGCCACGACGTTGGCCACTTCCTTGCCAAGGGTGGTCGGCGATGCGCTTTGACCGTGGGTACGCGAGAGCATTGGCTGCTCGAGGCTCTGTCTGGCCAGTGTCGACAGGGCCTCGATGACCTCATCAATCGCCGGCAGCAGAACGTTGGCGCGCGCGTCGCGTACCGACAGCGCGTAGGCCAGATTGTTGATGTCTTCAGAGGTGCAGGCGAAATGAACGAAGCGCGCCGCGGAAGCCGGCATCTTGTCGCGCAGAAAGTACTCAACCGCTTTGACGTCATGGTTAATCGTCTTTTCGATGTCTTTTACGGCTTGCGCATCGGTCACCGTGAAATGCTCGACCAGATCGCGCAAAGCGCTTTTCCGGGCGTCGTCGAAATCGGGCAGTTCTTCAACCTGCGGGTGCTCTGCCAGGAAGATAAGCCATTCCACCTCAACCTGTACGCGGTAGCGGATCAAACCCGATTCGCTGAACAGGGGGCGCAGTGAGTCGACGCTGGCCGAGTAACGGCCATCGAGTGGGGACAGGGCAGTCAGCGAATCGCTTTGCATGGGGCGGTTTCCGAAGTGTGTGGTGCTAAGATCGCGCATGATATCGCAATCGCCATCTACGGTGCGCTGAACGGACAAATGATGCGCTACGACCGCACAATCCCAATGCATGACCAAGCGACCCCGCATGTGGCGACGGGCGCTCGTGGGGCCGGTTTGAATCTCATGGCCGCAACGAGTACGAATAGCGCCTGATGAGCCACTTGGATCCCATGCTGGAACGCGTCCGGGCCGCGTTGTCGCAGCGCCGTGCCGCGAGCCTCAATACCGGCAGCTTTGCCGCCATGGGCGAGCGCGTGGCGCTGCCAGCGCGGGCGGCCGTCCTGTGTCCCTTGATGCTCGGTCAGCAGGGGCTTGAGCTGGTGCTGACCCGGCGGGTCGACAGTCTGCGGCATCACGCGGGGCAGGTCAGTTTCCCCGGGGGCCGCATGGACCCTGGCGACGCCGATGAAGAGGCTACGGCACTGCGTGAAGCGCACGAGGAAATCGGGCTGTTGCCGACTGACGTCGAGGTGATCGGGCGGCTGGATGAGCATCCCACCATTACCGGTTTTCGCGTGACGCCAGTGGTGGCCTTTATTCAGCCCTCGACCGATTTTGTACCCAATCCGGCCGAAGTCGCCCATATTTTTAACGTGCCGCTGGCCTGGCTGCTCGAAGACGCCAATATGCAGCGCCGTGCGCGAACTTTTCGAGAGCAAACCGTCATGATGAATGAATTTGTCTGGGCGGAGCAAACCATTTGGGGAGCCACCGCCGCCATGATTATTGCGTTGAAGGCCTTGCTGGTCGAATGAGTACGTCGCACGCCATTGATGAATTGCTAACGGTCATGCGGCGCTTGCGTGATCCAAAGAGCGGGTGTCCGTGGGATCTTGCGCAGGACTTCCGTTCGATCGCACCCTATACGATCGAAGAGGCGTATGAAGTCGCAGACGCCATTGAACGCAATGCGCTCGAGGAGCTGCGCGATGAGCTCGGGGATTTGCTGCTGCAAGTCGTGTTTCATGCGCAGATGGCCAGTGAGCAGGATTTGTTCAATTTTGACGATGTGGCCCGCGCCATCGCCAGCAAGATGATTCGCCGCCACGGACACGTATTTGCCGATGCGTCGGCGACGGACGCCGACGCGGTCAAAAGGAGCTGGGAGGCAACCAAGGCCCAGGAGCGTGGGGCGCAGGCCAGCGCCCTGGACGGTGTGGCCGCGGCTTTGCCTGCGCTGATGCGGGCCCAGAAGCTCGCGTCCCGGGCAGCTCGTGTGGGCTTTGACTGGTCAGCGCCCGAACAGGTCGTGCACAAGCTTGAGGAAGAGCTGGGTGAGCTGGCGGACCGGCCCTCAGCGGACAAGGCGGGTCTGCATGAAGAAATGGGCGATGTGCTGTTTTGCGCCGTCAATCTGGCACGCCATCACGGCGTGGATGCCGAGAGCGCGTTGCGCGATGCCAATGCCAAATTTGAGCGTCGTTTTCGACATGTCGAATCCCAGGTTGAGATGACAACCGAAAAGCCGGACCACGCAAAACGGTCAGCCATGGAAGCCGCATGGGACGACGCCAAAGCGCGTGAGCGGGCGCAAAAGTTGTAGCGCCCCCGACGTTTAGTTCAGGCCCGATTCAGCCTCCTGACCTTACTATGCTTGCAAGTCGCGGCAATAGGGCCATGACCTAACTTAAGAAATAGGCTCAGGTAAGGGAGCTAAGATCATGAAAAATATCATTACTGCATTGACTGGACTGTTGGTTTTGTCGCTGGCGCCAGCGGCCACTGCCGATCGCGGCTATCGGGCCACGCGCGTGGATGCTCCGGCGTACAGTCGTACAACGGAACGCTATAGCCGTCAGGCGAGCGGCGAATACGACTTTGCTCAGGTGCTCGATGTGCAACCGATCATTCGACTGGTGACGGTAACCGTGCCACGCCGCGAATGCTGGAATGAAGACGTCCACGTGGAAGAACGTCGGCGCCGCGGTAGCGCGGGCTCGACCATCGCTGGTGGCCTGATTGGTGGTGTGATTGGTCGCCAGATTGGCGGCGGCTCAGGTCGCGACGCCATGACCCTGGTCGGTGCGCTGGTGGGTTCCGCCATCGGTACTGAAAGCGCGCGGGCAAACAGCCGCAATACGGATGGCCATGTCCGGACGGTGCAACGCTGCGCCACCACCGACGAGGTGCGTGAAGAAGAACGCATCGATGGCTACAACGTGACATATCTTTACAACGGACGGGAGTACACTACCCGTACCCGTAACGACCCGGGTGAGCGACTGCGCGTACGCGTATCGGTCAATCCGGCAGGGCGTTACTGAACTCCTGACGTAAAGAGGGCGCGAGCGTGATGCGATCTTTGTGGCTGATGTTGATCTGGACAAGTCTGTGTGTCGCGGGCGGTCTGACCGCCCGCGACGCCGACGCACAGGGCCGGTCCGATCGCGACGCCAGGCATCGCACGATGAACGACTCACCCAAAGTGCGTGTGTCGCTCGACCAGGCGGCTGACATGGTGCGCCGCCGGACCAAGGGCACCGTGATCGGTGCCAAGACGCGCCGTAGCGGCAGCAGCATCAAGCATCACATCAAGGTAATGAAGGACGGCAACGTGCGGACCTACGTTGTGGACGCCGTCACCGGCGCGATGCGCTAGCGAGTTTGCCCGCCATCGGGCGACGCGATCCAGGAGGAAATCCTATGCGAATTTTGATCATCGAAGATGAACAGGCGCTGCGCGAGACGCTGAGCGCCGCGCTGATTGACGCCGGCTACTCGGTTGAAAGCGCAAGCGATGGCAAGGAAGGTCTCTACTTTGCCACCGAATACCCCATCGATCTGGCGATTGTGGATCTGGGGCTGCCGGGTCTGTCGGGGATGGAAGTTATCAAACAGATCCGTGCGGCTGAACACACCTACCCCATTCTCATTCTGACCGCGCGCGACCGCTGGCAGGACAAAGTTGAAGGTCTGCAGGCGGGAGCGGATGACTATGTGGTCAAGCCATTTCACGTCGAGGAGATCGAGGCACGGATCAACGCGCTGCTGCGCCGCTCCGCTGGCTGGGCTGAAGCCGTGCTGCGTGCGGGTCCGATCGAACTGGATACGCGGTCGCAGGAGGTAAGCGTCGATGGCGAGAACATCGAGCTGACATCTTTCGAGTACCGGGTTCTGGAATATCTGATGCTGCGGGCGGGTAAAGTGGTCTCGAAAACCGAGCTGACCGAGAGCCTGTACGATCAGGACTATGATCGCGACAGCAACGTTATTGAAGTGTTTATTGGGCGTCTGCGCCGCAAGCTCGATCCGCGCCGTTCGGTCAAGCCAATCGAAACGCTGCGTGGCCGTGGCTATCGTTTTGCGCTGGAACCGGCCGGTCGCTGACCGCGTGATGCCGCGCTTGAATGGCCTGTCGCGTAGCTGATGAGATCGCTTAGCGCACGCCTGCTTCTTGTCGTCAGCGTTCTGCTGATCGTATTTTTCGGACTCACCGTCGTCGTGCTGGAAATCGCGTTTGAGCGATCGGCTGAGCGGGCGGTCGAGGACCGGCTCGAAGCGCGTGTCATCATGCTGCTATCGGCTGCGGAGCCGGATTCGGAACGACTGACCATGCCTGATCTTTTGCCCGAACCGCGGTTTTCGACACCGGGGTCCGGCGTGTTGGGCCAAATTGTTGCCGGTCCCGACGAACTGATCTGGCGCTCGGCGTCCTCGGTGGGTGTGTTCGTGCCGGGCATGGATATGACCCGTGCCGGGCAGCGGCGGTTTTCCCAGGTACAGGCGTCCAATGGCGAAGCGATGTTTGCGCTGAGCCTCGGCGTCGAGTTTGACGACCTGCCGGCGCGCGCACCGCCCTTTACGTTTACGGTCGCGGAGCGCACCGCGCCGTTTCAGGCGCAGGTCGCGCGTTTTCGTGGCCAGTTGCTGACCTATTTCGCCGCGCTGGCACTGATGATGCTGTTGGCCCAGGCCTTTGCGCTGAGCTGGGTGCTCAAACCCTTGCGCAAGGTTGCCGACGAGATCAGTGACATTGAGGAGGGCGATCGGCGCGAACTGTCCGCAGGCTATCCCACCGAACTCGCGGGGCTGACGCAAAACACGAATCGTCTGCTACGCGTCGAACGAAAGCGGCGCGCTCGCTACCGCAATACGCTTGGCAACCTGGCGCACAGTCTGAAGA
>CAYGSQ010000115.1:0-8839 GCA_964352435.1 uncultured Gammaproteobacteria bacterium
CGCATGCCTTGATATGGCGAGCGATTAGCCGCCGCGTTCTCGCCATTAAGCGGCTGACCCAGCATGTTATGAAACAGATACAGCGCCGCGCCGGACGACAGACCACCGTCGTCGCAGTTGGGCTCAACAAACAACTCGGAAAACGGCGCGTCCATCGCCACAACCGAATTGCTCGGGCAGTTGAGCGCCGCGCCGCCGGACAAACACAAATTGGCCGTGCGCCGATCGGCACCCACCAACATCGAGTAGAGCGTGTTGGTGGCCTTCAGGAAGCTGGTCTCGAACATCTTTTGCGTGCTGGCGGCGACATCCTTACAAAAGTCGCTGAGCACTTTGTCAACGGACCCGTAGTCGAGCTCGTAACCGCGCGCCTCACCTTCACTCAAACAATGATCGAACCAGGCCTCAAACGAACTCTTCTGAAACTGCTTCTGCACGTCGTAGCAATTGCCGGCAAATCGGTCGTCGAAAAACTTCGGCTTGCCGTAGGACGACAGGCCCATCAACTTGCCCTCGGCACCCACCAGATCAAAGCCGACACGAATACCGGTCGCGCGGTACAGACCACCCTGTGCCAGATGGTGCGGACCCAGCACAAACAGATGCGGGCCATCGCCGTAGCAAAACAAACCACTTAGCCCCCGCGTGGGATCGCCGCCGTCGTGCGTGAGAATGGCGCTGCGATCAAAGCCGCTGCGGTAGTACGTCGACGCGGCATGACACACGTGGTGATCGACAAAATAACCGGGTTTGGAAACGCCCTGCCACACAACCTCTACCGGCAAGTGCATACCCAGACGCACGGCATCCGAGAACGTGGCCGGGTCGATCCGCTCGTCTCGAATCTGGTCCAGGGTGCGGCCGGCCTGCCAACGCGGATGCTGCGTAAACGCGTTAAGCCAGCCCAGCGTCTCGATCTTGTCTTCACGCAAGTCCTGCCACTCGGGAAACGTGAAGTGCCAGCGCGCCTGCTGCGCGCGTACGGCGTCCTCGCCGTCGAGCTTGACCACGCGCTGCAGGTTGTTGGCCAGCATCTGGTCGATCTGCAGATTACTTTGCGCGATCAGACTGGCGAACGGTGACGGGATGGTATGGGCCGGCGTGGCGTGCGGCACAATTTGAAAGTCGTCAATAAGCCCGGTCAGAATCTCCAGATCCTGCGTGGACACCACTGCACAAAAATCAACCTCGGCCCAGGTCATGTCGGCGTCGCGTAGCAGCCTGCTCAGCTGCTGTGTACGAATACCGACGCATTGCTTTACCCGCACGTCGCGCTCAACCAGCACATGCGAGACAATGCGCCCATCGCGCACCAGCGTCAGGGACGCGTCATGACCAAAATGCAAACCCAGAATGTTCACGCGAGCAGGCTCTCCTGTGGAATGGCTCGAAACGCGCAGACGCGCTTCGCCGGGTGGCCGTCAGCCTCGATCAGGACACTGGCGTATTGGCGCATTGACCGGAACCATTGCGGGGCAGCGGCGGCGTACAGGATCAACGCACATCGATTCTACACAGTGGCTCTCACGAAACAAAACGCCGTAGCGCGAGTTTACCGAGTTGACAAAAGACGGTACCGTACTGGGCCTCAGGTGACCCTCGATTCGCAGCAGACGTAGTGGCCCAAATATGAACCGTAGCTTGGAACAGGCACAGCAATCGATCGCGCAAGGCGCCTTTGCCAAGGCGGTGTCGCTGCTCGAGCCGCTTCTCATTGCCGACGGGAGCAATCATCAGGCGCGTTACTTCCTGGGTATCGCTCTAGACGGCCAGGAACGTTGGCGCGAAGCCGTGACCGAACTGGACAAGGTGGGCTCTGACCATGAGCTGCACCCGCACGCGGTGGTCGCCGCCGCCACGTGCCTGCAGTCCCTGGGCGAGCATGCTCAAGTTGTCGAACGCCTGGCAAACATAGTGCAAACCGGATCACCCAATCCCGCGCTGCAATCCGCACTGGGCCTTAGCTATTTGATGCTGGGTCGCGATGATGAAGCCATCGATCAATTTGAACAGACCAAATTGATCAACAGTGACCTGCAGGGCGTGCGCCAGAATCTGGCCACCGCACTGCGCAACGTTGGCCGCCTGCAAGATGCGGTAGCGGAAATCTCGCATGCTTTGTCGAGCGACCCAAACGACGCACATGCGCGCTATTTGCTCGCGACGTTTCTGCTCGAAGCGGGCGATACCAACAACGCGTTGGCCCAGATTCAGATCGCGCTTCAACAAAACCCCTACAACCGAAACACGATGGCCCTGTATGCCATCGCTCTGGCCGAAGTGGGTCATCATCACGATGCTCTGAAGTTTGTCGATTACGAAAATCTACTGCAAATCACCACGGCAAATGAAGCGCCGGCGCCTTTCGCGACGCGCGCGGATTTTCATGCAGACTTGATTGCGCAACTCCGCGCCAGCGACACGCTAACGCGCGGTAGTGCCAGCCGCACCACCAAAGGTGGCTGGCACAGCGGCAATTTGGCATTGGATGGCAACGGCTCTCTAAATGCGTTTGAGAAGCTCATCGACGCGCGCGCGCGAGCCTATTTCGCACAACTTCCATCGGGCGACGCGCACCCCTATTTTGCCTGGCAACCCACGGCCTGGCGCATCAGTCTTTGGGGCGTCATTCTCGAATCCCAAGGGTATCAGACGCCGCACATGCACCAGGACGGCTGGCTAAGCGGCGTGTATTACGTGCAGGTGCCGGACACGGTGTCCGACGTATCGGGCGCGGGCTGCCTTGAGTTTGGCCGCGGGCGCGACCACTGGAAAACCAGTAGCGACGCACTCGTTAAACAAGTACGCCCGGCGGAAGGCACCATGGTGCTATTCCCATCCTACTACTATCACCGCACTATTCCGTTTGAAAGCGAGCAGGAACGCATCTGTTTTGCGTTCGATGTCCGCCCGGTGGTCTAGGCGTCCAGCAGCGCGAGTATTTCTTTGGTCTTGGCGTGCATTAGCTCGGCGTTGCCGCGACTCTCGACGTTCAAACGCACCAGCGGCTCGGTGTTCGAGCTGCGCAGGTTAAAGCGCCAGTCGGCAAATTCCACGCTGATGCCGTCCATGCGGCCCACAGACAACGCATCGCCTTCATATTTCGCCAGTACTTTAGCAATAGACGCCACCGGATCAGTCAGACGACGATTGATTTCACCACTGGCTGGAAAGAGCGCCTGACGCGCAGACACCAAATCGGCCAGGGAGCGTCCTTCACGTGACATCATCTCGACCACCAGCAACCAGGGAATCATGCCCGAGTCGCAGTAGGCGAAATCGCGAAAATAGTGATGCGCGCTCATTTCACCGCCATACGCCGCATCATGCTTGCGCATCACATCTTTAATAAACGCATGGCCAGTTTTACTTTGAATGGCTTTGCCGCCGAACTCTTCGGCCACGGCAATGGTGTTCCACGTCAAGCGCGGATCGTGGACGATCGATGCGCCTTTTTCACGGCGCAGAAACTGCTCACCCAGCAGACCGACGATGTAATAGCCTTCGACAAAACCGCCGTCGGCATCGAAAAAGAAACAACGATCGTAGTCGCCATCCCAGGCAATACCTATGTCCGCACCATGTTCTGCGATCGCAGCGACGGTCGGCGCGCGGTTCTCGGGCAGCAGCGGAT
The DNA here is from genome assembly GCA_964352435.1 of uncultured Gammaproteobacteria bacterium. Taxonomy (GTDB): domain Bacteria; phylum Pseudomonadota; class Gammaproteobacteria; order Steroidobacterales; family JBCCMA01; genus JBCCMA01. The sequence goes on from CAYGSQ010000115.1 coordinate 3,635, forward strand.
TGGGAATACCGTTTGGAAAATCCGGGTCAATGTCGTGATGGACTTTGATGAACTCGAAGGGCAGATGCGGTTCGAGCAAATCGACAACTTTACCTGCGCCGCCGTTGCCGGCATTCACAACCACTTTGAGCGGCTTGAGCGCAGCCTGGTCAATGTAACCGAGAAGATGCTCGACGTACGGGGTTTCGTTTTGCACTTGCGTGACGATACCGGGCGTCGCCGCGGCCTCAAATTCACCCTGCTCTGCCAGCGCTCTGATTTCGTTCAGACCGTTGTCGCCGCTGATCGGCTTGCTTTTCTCACGCACGAACTTAAGACCGTTGTACTCGGCCGGGTTGTGACTCGCCGTGATCATCACCCCACCATCCGCATCAAAATGCGAGGTCGCGAAATACACCTCTTCGGTGCCGCACTCACCCAGATCGCGCACATTGGCACCGCCACGTATCAGACCACGACACAGCGCGTCTTTAAGCGTGGCACTGGAGTGACGAATATCACGTCCGACAACAATCTCTTTGGCGCCCAAAAACTGCGCCGTTGCCTGACCGATGCGCTCACACACATCTTCATTAAGTTGATCCGGCACAACGCCGCGCACGTCATACGCCTTAAAGCAATCGATCTCAATTTTCATAGTCTGTCTCAGTCGGTGCGCCCAGCGCGACCATAGGTGTCTTCGAACCGGACGATATCATCTTCACCAAGATAACTGCCCGACTGTACTTCGATAATTTCAAGCGGCACCTTACCCGGGTTGGCGATGCGATGCACGGCGCCCAATGGAATGTACGTCGACTGGTTTTCCGTCAACAAGAATACTTCATCGTCGCGCGTGATCTCGGCGGTGCCGGTCACAACAATCCAGTGTTCAGCACGATGATGGTGCTTTTGCAGCGACAAAATTGCGCCCGGCTTCACGACGAGACGTTTCACCTGAAAGCGCTCACCCATGTCGATGCTGTCGTACGAGCCCCATGGACGGAATACTTCGCGATGCAAATTGGACTCACCGCGACCCTGCTCGCGCAGGCGCTCGACCAATGCTTTCACATCTTGGGATCGCGACATCGGCGCAACCATGACCGCATCGGCGGTCTCGACCACGACATGATCATCAAGTCCAACAGCGGTAACCATTCTACTCGTGGCATGCACGTAGCAACCCTTGCTGCTTTCCAGCACTACGTCACCGACGGTCACATTGTCGTCGCTGTCCGCTTCATGGGCCGCGTGCAGACTTGACCAGTTGCCCACGTCGCTCCAACCCGCATCCAGGGGTACGACGACCGCCCGGTCGGTTTTCTCCATGACCGCATAGTCAATGGAATCGCCGGGGCATTTGGTAAAGGCATCGATGTCGAGGCGCACGAAATCCAGATCGGACGCGGCATCGGTGACGGCCGAGCGACACGCCGCAACCATCTCTGGCGCATGACGTTCCAACTCTTCCAGCCATGCCTCAACGCGGAACATGAACATGCCGCTGTTCCATACGTAGCTGCCCTCGTCGACGTAGCGACGAGCCGTGGCTTCATCCGGCTTCTCAACAAACTTCTCGACGACTCGCGCACCCGAAGGGGTTTCACCGCCCATTTTGATGTACCCGTAGCCCGTCTCCGGTGCGTCCGGGACGACGCCAAACGTCACCAGCTTGCCGTTAGCAGTAGCTTTCTGACCAATATCGACCGCCTGGCGAAATGCTTCGGGATTTCGCACAACGTGATCTGCCGGCAATATCAGCATCGTCGCATTGCGCAAATCGACATCGTCATTATTAGCATCGCTGACCAGCAACTGCATAGCCGCCACCGCGACCGCCGGTGCCGTATTGCGACCAATCGGCTCGAGCATGATGCCCTGATGATTGACATCAATGTTGCGCAACTGCTCGGCCACCAAAAAACGATGACTCTCGTTACACACAACCAACGGATCAGCCAAGCCCTCGATGCCCTTCAGACGCAGGACCGTATCCTGCAACATCGTGTGCTCACCGACCAGCGGCAAAAGCTGCTTGGGATAGAGTTTGCGCGACAATGGCCACAACCGTGTACCCGAGCCGCCCGACAGAATTACTGGAATAATCATAGTGCAAATATGTCCCGCTGCATGACGCTAAGCGTCTTGAATCAAGTAGCGCCGGGAAACAGCCGAATGCCGCGCCCGATGCCGTGATATTGAAAGCCCGCGGCGCTCATCGCTGCAGGATCGTAAATATTGCGCCCGTCAAAAATGACCGGTGCACTGAGCTTGTCGTGCAGCATCTCAAAGTTGGGGCTGCGAAATTCCGTCCACTCAGTCACTATGCACAACGCATTTGCGCCGTCCGCGGCGTCCGGCGCCGACGCGCAAAAAACCAGATCGTCGCGCTCGCCATAGATGCGCTGCGCTTCTTCCGTCGCAATCGGATCGTACGCGCGAATGTTCACGCCTGCTGCGAGCAATGTGTCGATCAGATAGCGACTCGGTGCTTCACGCATGTCGTCCGTGTTGGGCTTGAATGCCAAGCCCCAAATTGCAATGGTCTTGCCAGCCAGACTGTCACCAAAATACAGCTGCACTTTTTCGCCCAACACATGGCGTTGCGCGTCGTTGGCACGCTCAACCGCATCGATCACCTTGGCATCGTAGCCAACGTCTTTAGCGGAGCGGACCAGTGCCGCCACATCTTTTGGGAAACACGAGCCGCCGTAGCCGCAGCCCGGATAAATATATTGATAGCCGATTCGCGGGTCCGCGCCAATCGCCAAGCGAATGTCTTCGACGTCCGCTCCGAAGCGGTCGGCCAGGCCCGCGAGCTCATTCATGAAACTGATCTTTGTCGCCAGCATCGCATTGGCCGCGTACTTGGTCAGCTCCGCGGACCGCACTTCCATCACGTTGAGGCGTTCATGGCTGCGCGTGTACGGCTCGTAGAGTGTGCGCAGCAGATCGGTCGTGCGCGAGTTTTCAACGCCAATTACAATACGATCTGGGCGCATGAAGTCATTGACCGCCGCACCTTCTTTCAAAAACTCAGGGTTCGACGCCACATCAAATTTGACGGACGCGCTGCGCGCTGCCAGCGTTTCGCGCACGGCCGCTTCGACTTTATGCGTAGTACCGACCGGCACCGTAGACTTGCACACCACGACTTTGTAGTCGTCCATGTGCTCGCCAATGGTGCGAGCAACATTAAGCACATACTGCAGATCCGCTGAGCCGTCCTCGTCGGGCGGCGTACCGACCGCCACAAACTGGAACAAGCCGTGCCGGACAGCCTGCGCGGCGTCCGTGGTAAACGTGATCCGCCCCGCATCCAGATTGCGCGTCAGCATGTCTTGCAAGCCAGGCTCGTAAAAAGGCACGTCGCCACCGTTTAGCACAGCGATGCGCTCATCATCAATGTCTACACAGTAAACACTGTTACCGGTCTCAGCCAGACATACGGCGGTTACCAAGCCAACGTAGCCCGACCCAAAGATTGTAACGTTCATTTAATCCCCGGAACTAAACGTTGTAGTAGCCTCGATACCACTCAACGAACCGGGCCACGCCCTCTTCGATGGTTGTCTCAGGCTTGTAGCCCACATCGTTCATCAGCTCACTGACGTCCGCACTGGTTGCGGGCACATCGCCCGGTTGCAGCGGCAGCATGTTTTTCTCGGCCTTTTTACCCAGGCAGTCCTCCAGGACTTCAATGTAACGCATCAATTCCTGCGGACGATTATTGCCGATGTTGTACACCCGATACGGCGCCGAGCTGGTCGATGGATCGGGATGACCGCTGTCCCACATCGGGTCCGGAGTCGCGACGTTGTCATGCACGCGCACTACACCTTCGACAATGTCATCGACAAACGTGAAGTCGCGGCTGTGTTTGCCGTGATTGAAAACGTCAATCGGCTTGCCCGCAATGATGTTCTTGGTAAACAGGAACAGCGCCATGTCGGGGCGCCCCCACGGGCCGTAAACCGTGAAAAACCGCAGCCCAGTTGTCGGGATATCGAACAGATTTGAGTAGGTATGCGCCATCAACTCATTGGCCTTCTTGGTGGCGGCATACAGCGTCAGGGGGTGATTCACCCCGCGCTTAACGGAAAATGGCATGTCCGTATTGGCGCCGTAAACTGAGCTGGTCGACGCGTAAACCAGATGCTCTATCTTGTTATGACGGCAGCCTTCAATAATATTGAGGAAGCCGACCACGTTTGCATCGACGTACGCACGCGGGTTTTCAAGCGAATAACGGACGCCCGCCTGAGCCGCCAGATGAATAACCGTTTTGGGGCGTTTGGTAGCAAATAAATCGGCGACCGCCTGATTATCTTCCAGATCAATGCGTGCAAGCTCGAAATTATCGTACTTGTACAAAATCGCCAGACGCGCCTCTTTGAGCGTGACGTCGTAATAGTCATTGACGTTATCAAGACCGACGACCGTTTCACCGCGCTCGAGCAAACGAAGTGTCGTGTGAAAGCCAACGAAACCGGCACTACCGGTAACCAAAATAGTCATCTCTTCATGCGCTCCGCGTTACAACCGGCCATCGACATCGTCTTTGGCAAAGACATGTTTGATGTCATACACAACGTGCTTGTCACGCCCAAAATTGCGCACACGCTCAATGCCCCATCCGCGGAACTGATCGTGAGACACTGCCATAACGATGGCATCGTATTGACCGTCTTCGATCGTATCAATCAAATCGATGCCGTACTCGTGTTTGGTTTCACCGGCATCGGCCCACGGATCATGCACGTCCACCTGCGCATCATAGGTTTCAAACTCACGCACCATATCGATGACGCGCGTGTTGCGCACATCAGGGCAGTTTTCCTTGAACGTAAAGCCAAGGATCAATACTTTGCTACCAACAACGTGAATACGCGAGCGCGTCATCAAGCGACACACCTCAGACACCACGTACAAACCCATGTTGTCGTTAATGCGCCGCCCCGCCAGAATCATTTCAGGGTGATAACCAATTTCCTGCGACTTGTGCGTCAGGTAATACGGGTCAACGCCAATGCAGTGCCCGCCCACAAGACCTGGACGAAACGGCAGGAAATTCCACTTGGTGCCGGCAGCCTCAAGTACTTCAAGCGTGTCGATACCCAGACGATTGAAAATCAGCGCCAGCTCGTTGATCAGGGCGATATTGACGTCACGCTGGGTGTTCTCAATGACCTTCGCAGCTTCTGCCACCTTGATCGTCGAAGC
>CAYGSQ010000116.1:0-535 GCA_964352435.1 uncultured Gammaproteobacteria bacterium
TACTCGATGAGAACGATAGCGGTGCCACGTCCATGCCCATCGGACTGCCCACCGACAGCAGCACGGCTGCGGCGTTTTACAGCGACGAACTTGATCCGTTTGCGGACCTGTTCGTTGTCGCCGTAGAAAACGGTGACTCACAGGCCTACCTGATCGACACAACGGCCGGCCTTTCAATTACACCCAATGTCTTGTCTCCATCCACAGGCCTGGCACGCGCAGTGGCCGTCGGCCCGCTCCTGGGCACGCCCGACGCCGACATCGTCATTGGCAATCATTTGTCCGCCAACGTTATCTATGCGGGCGAGCCCGGCGGCTTTGGCACCGGTGCGTTAGCCATGCCCGGCAGTGCCACCACCGCGACGTTGTCACTCGCCATCGGCGACCTCAATTTCGATGGCTTCGCCGACATCGTGGAAGGCAATGACGGGCTCAATCTGGTCTATTTTGGCAACGGCAGCGGGTTTGACCCGGGCGTGCCCCTTGGCCGCGAAAAAGCGCGCAGTAACGCGGTGGCGGTGGGCGACATGGCCGG
>CAYGSQ010000116.1:545-8836 GCA_964352435.1 uncultured Gammaproteobacteria bacterium
TTTTCCATCCACGACCACAGGTCTGGCGCTTGCCGACCCGAACAACGACGGCGCGCTCGACATTGTGACCGCAGATGCCAACAGCGGTGTGGTGTTCATTAACAATGGCTTCGGGCAGTTCGCGCGGCTGCCACTTTCGTCCACTGTAACGCCTGCGACGGATCTTTATCGAGATCCGACATCCGAGCGCATCTATCGCGCGACGGCCGCGGGTGCACCGATCAGCGGGCTAAGTGTTGGGCTGACGGAGGCCTATCTGGCCGTGCTCGACTTCTCCGGGCGCGAGCTGTTGTTTTCGACCTATGTCGGCGGTAGTGGCACTGATCGCTCCGAGTGGGGTTTGCACGTGGTCGACTCCGGGAACGTGTATCTTGCCGGCGTCACCACGACGACGGACTTTCCAACGGTTGCACCGGTTCAATCACAGCTCGCTGGCGACTCTGATGCGTTCGTTACGCGCTTCGACATGTCCGACCTCGAAGACCTGTCACCCGCAACGGTTTATCAAACATTGCTGACGCTGGCGCAACCTACCTTCGATGGCATCACACAGGTGTTGATCAACTGGAGCACCGCGAGCTGTGGTGCCACGACGGGCGGTGGACTCTACAGCTACGAATTGCTGCTGCTTGCCGATGGTGAGATCGTCTACTCCGACCCGGTAATTCGAGATGGCGTGTTGCAGCCGTTCCGCGACTTGCAGCGCGACGAGGTCACCTTTGGTTTCAGCCTTGAAGGTCTGGAGCTGAATCAGATCAACCAGGGCATAGACGCCCTGATTGGCTCACCTGCGGCATTTGGAACCAACTATCTGGTGGCGGACACCGCTGACCTGCCGGTGGATGGGACCATTACGATCATCCGTTATGATGATGGTGAATTTGTCGCAGGCGACGACGTCGTACTGGCCTCCCAGTCGACCACGCTCATCGCAGGTGACTGCGATGTCGACGGCGTAGATGCGTCGGTCGACAACTGTCTGAACGTGGCCAACGCGGATCAGCGTGACAGTAACGGCGACAATATCGGCAATGCCTGCGATGCGGATCTTAACAATGACTGCATCGTCAACGTGATTGATCTTGGTGTATTGCGCAATGTGTTTTTCACCAGCGATGAGGACGCCGACTTCAATGGTGACGGCATCGTCAACGTAAGTGATCTTGGGATCCTAAGGCTAAACTTTTTTACGGCTCCAGGGCCGAGCGGGCTGGCGAATTCTTGTCAGTAGCTGGTTGATCGGAAGTTCGTCGCCAGATTGACGAACAGACGTCGTGTGCGGGGCAGCTTGATCGCAAGGTCAAGCTGCCTCGGCGGGGTGTTTTTTTGTCGCGACGGGCCACTCTATTTGGCGTCTCAGACTCTCGCCCTCACGTACTTCTGACTGTCGTCCGGGTGTTCCGCAGCGAACGATCTACAACCCAAATCCCTGTTCGTAGGCAAAGCCGACCGAGCGCAGCGCATCCACGCGACCCATACCAAATCGATGATCGTGGCCCGCCTCCCCCAACTCTTCCACGCCGGTGGAGATCAAGTCCTGGATCAGGAACGCCCGCTCAGTCGAATCGACGTCTTGCAAACTTGTCGCGCTTAACAAGAGCGCCATGGCGCCCGCCACATGCGGCGTCGCCATTGACGTACCATTCCAGCTTTCGTAACCGCCGCCAGGCACGGCAGATCGCACGGCCGCACCCGGCGCACAAACATCCGGCTTTGAATAGACATAGGGCAGATAGTCGCTCGCAATGACGTTTGAGTCAGTGATGATTTGCGTGCGCCCGCCGCTAAAGCCCGCAGCATCGTCGCGCGAGTCCGTCGCACCGACCGCGTAAGCGAACACGTCATTGCCCGGCGTGCCAGAGGTCTGACGACCATCATTGCCCACGGCGACCACAACCGGAATGCCCGCTCGGTTCGCGTTGAGCATTGCGAGCGTATAGGTGTCTTGCACTTGAGCGCCGAGTTCGAAACCGCCGAGTGACATGTTAATGATGTCGAAACCGGACTCGATCGCCCACTCAATGCCCGCCAATATTTGGGCGTCTGTGCCGGAGCCCTCTTTTAGCACCAGACCGGCCGCTATGCGGGCATCGGGTGCTACGCCGATCCACTGGCCACCTTCAGCTTGCCCGGCTATGGTACCGGCCACGTGCGTACCATGTCGGCCCGAATCATACGGCGCGACGCCGGGAATGCGGTTCCCGGAGGCATCAAACTCGGCAAATCCATTGGGCGCCAAAACGCCTGCAAGATCAGGATGGTCCGGATCGAAACCAGTGTCGAGAACCGCCACGGTCACGCCTTCGCCAGCCGAGCCATAAGCGCCCCAAACGGACATTGCGTTGATCGCCTGTACGCCCCACGAACTGGTTTTGTTGTCCGTGATGTTCGCGGGTAGCCGGCTTTCGTTGACCTGGGTGACCGGAGGCAACTTGCGGATGCGATTTTCATAAACGCCCACCACATTGTTTGTCTGCGCCAACAGCGCCGCAAGATTGTCTTTCCCAACGTCCATATACACCGAAGACGAAGACCAGAAGTGGCGCAATGCGAGAGGACCGCCTTGTTTTTTCGCATCGAGATTACTCTTGTGCGCGGCGGCGTACATCTTGGTTTGCTGCAAGGGTTTGAGCCCGGCCATGCAGCGCGATTTGAGCTTGGCGATGCCGACGGAACGTTTGACTTTGGCACCAACCAGTTCGGCCATGTTCACATTCCGCGGGGGCGAGCTTGTGCGTTTTACGCGTTTGCCACTCGACGCGGCTTTTGGTGGCATCAGGTCTCTGGCGCTTGCCAGGGATCGGCGAGCGTCGAGGGTTTTGGCACAGGCGGCCATGATCTTGTCGATGTCGCCGTCGGTGGGTTTCATTTGCACAAGCACCTGGCGTGATGTGCCGTGTCCTTCGTCGAGGATTTTCTCGATTTGTTGTTTAGCGGAGATGCGCATGGTGGTCACCTGTCTGGTTTTGGTGGATTGGGTTAAATATACGCTTGTGTTATGTCCGTCGATAGTTGGGCGGTTTTGGTGCGCAGAGCGGCATACCAATCACGCCCTTTTTACAATGCGGGCACGCTTTGGGAAATCGCAGCAGGCAATGCCGTCAAGATCAACTATAGTAGGAGACGCACCCTTAAAACCTGCTCGTCTGGATCGCATCATTGCGATGTGCTTACGAGGGATTTCGCCGCTCTTTTCATCCCGCTCTCATTGGAAACCCAGATGCGCAAGAAAACCTCCACCAAAAAAGCCCTCTCGTTGGTGGGTCTGCTGACTACAATGATGCTGTCGGTTGCACCCACGACGTACGCAGCGCGCGACACGCTGCGCGTCAACGGTGGCGACGATCGCGTCGTCGTCGCCAATGCGCCCGCCCTTAACCCAAGCGGCGCCATAACTCTGGAGGCCTGGGTCAGACCGACCACCAATGCCGGATGTCAGACCATCGTTGGCAAAAACTTTGTCACCGGCTTTTGGCTGGGTCTGTGCGAAGGCAAAGTTCGCTACTACACAAATGGAATAGCCACCAGTGTTGATGGCATCGCAACCGTGCCGGTCGGTTCCTGGACCCACGTCGCCGTCACCTTCGACGGCAACACGCGCAACTATTACGTTAACGGCCTCATCGATCGATCCGTTACCACGCCCGGTGCGTTGCCGGTCACGCTGAACAACATCGGCATTGGTGGCGAGGCCACCGACACCTGCGGCGACACCTGCCCATTCCTTGGCGATATCAGCGAGGTGCGTCTTTGGAGTATCGCGCGGGAACTGGACGACATCCGACGCGATATCGCGAAGCAACTCGACACACCGCGCAGCGGCCTGGTTGCGGTTTGGTCGTTCGATGGCGGGCCGGATGACGTCTTTGGCGTACGTAACGGCACGCTGGATGGTAACGCGAACTTCGACGGATTGCGGTCCCCGCCCGTAGGCGAAGCGCCGCTGCAAATTCCACGCATATTGACGCCCACGCTTGATGGTCTGTGCGAGGGCGTTTACGGGCCACTGCGTATCCCGGTTTGGAATGAAGGTTTGTCACCGCCAAAACTGGAGTGGCTGTTTCTCGGCGCTACCGCCACCGACCTGTATGTGTGCATGGAGGGGATGCCGCGTGGCGGTTCATTTGTGGGGGTCTATGTTGATCCGACCAACGACGCCACGGAATACGCCAATCCGGACGATTTTCGTTTGCGCCTGCAAGAAGGTGGCGCACTTTTCAGTGAGGCTGGTAGTGGTTCAGGTGGCTACTTCGGGCCCGGTCCGACGGGCGCGACAGCCGCGCAATTTCTGGGCAGCGAGTTTGAGTGGCGCGCGGAATTCCGCATTCCTCGCAGCCTGCTTGAGATGGGGCCAGACAATAAGTTTCGACTGCAGGTCATCGATGATCAGGATAATGGCAACAGTATCAGTGGAGATTGGGGCTGGCCGGTGGGTTATTTTTGGGACTGGCCCGCACTTTATGAAGAGGTCGTGATCGACGATACGATATTGCCGTTGGCAGACGACACAAACCCCAGCGCATCGGCATTTCACCTCCCTTCCGGTGACCCACCGGCGGGCACGATTGAAATAGGCGGGCACGGTTTCGATCTGAGTTACGTCGCGTCCATTACCGTGTTTCTGGATTTCGTTCCCGTGGAAACCTGCAACTATCCTGCGTCGGGTACCTTCAATCAAAGGTGCCGTATCAACCAGACCTTATCTCCGGGCCGCCATCACGTTCACTCCGTTGTCACCGACCATGCCGGGCGCACAACAACCTCACAGGTAGATTCGTTTCGGGTCATCGTCGATGGCAATGATCCGCAGCTATCGATTACAAGCGCGCCCATCCTGCCGCCGATTGGCGGTACGGCAACGGTCACCGCGACGGCAACGGATCCCGCCGGCATCACGTTTATCGAAATCGGTACACAGCGTTGTGATTTTTCCGGCACCAACACGCAAGAGACCTGTATCAGACCGGTCACAGATACGCTGAATCGACGAGTGATTACGGTGAGCGTGCGGGCAGCGGACAATGAAGGCTCGATCGCGAACCGAACCCGGCGCGTCATATTCGGCGATACCGGTACGGACAGCGACGGCGATGGATTGCCCGACGCCGTGGAAGATGTGTTGTGCACCGACCCGAACAATATCGACACGGACGGCGATTCGCTGCTCGATCGATGGGAGGTGCTGGGCGTCATGTTCGAGGATGGCGACTACACAAATTTGCCGGATCTGGGCGCCAACCCTTGCCGCAAAGATGTCTTCTTGCAGTATGACTACGAACAAGGTGCCCGGCTCGCCAACGGCACGATCGAACAGGTCGTTGCGGCTTACCGACGCAACGGCGTCACCCTGCATGTCGAGGAGAATGAACGGCCGCGGCCCACGGGTGACGCAGTATCGACGTTTGAAAGTGCGGCGGCTGGGGCAAGAGTCGATAGCGAGGGAGAATATTATTTTCCGCCGAAACACAACTGGACACATTACTACGCATACAGCCGACACAGTGTCGGGGTTAGCTCCGCCGGGTATCGGTTTTTTACCTACGACATTTATGTTGGCTCAAGCGACTGCGAGTGTCCTTTGTCAGGTATTGACCCGGCGACTTGCGGTTTGTCCGGTGAAGCGATCGACACGAGTTGCGTACGCGAATCGGTCGATGCCCAGGCCCGGCGATTCATGCACGAGCTGGGACATATGATGGGCCTGGGTCACGGCGGGCGACTGGTCGCGTCGGCCACGCCATCGCGTATTGGCGACTACGTTTACTACGACGGCGACTGGGACAACACAAATCACAAGCCCAATTACCGAAGCGTGATGAACTACCTATACGATGGCGGTGATGCCTGCATAACGCCCGATGGCGACTACGTGCGAAATCCGGATTACTCCGACGGATCGCTGGGAGTACTCTTCGAAACCGGCCTGGACGAGCGGCCCAACAGCCTGCTTGCCACCAATCTGGCCGCAGATCCCTGTGAGTTGGCGGTGCCGGGCTCGGTTCCGGTATTGCGTTACTCCTGCGCTGACCCGGATGAGAGCGCTACGCTTGACGTGGATCTGGGGGCGCGTCGCACAGTCATGATGACGAACGGTGTGCAGAACATTACTCGATTTATGCACGGCGCCACATGGGCAGCGTCGGGCTGGAATACGAACACGCCAGACGGCATTGATTTCAACTGCGACGGGCAAATCGGCGCAAGCGTGTCCGGTAACGTCAACGGCAATCAAGGGCGCGGCGTGCTTCCATTGCCCAGTGCGACCGAAATCTGCGGCGACGGCATCGACACGAACGGCGATGGCGTAAGCGATGCCAGAGACTGCTGGTGGCAGGTTGCCGATACCGCCAACCCCCTGATCGGTCGTGCGGATTGGGGCAGCCTCCCACGGCCTGCAGCGTGCATCCTGCCCTATAGCGAAAGCCGGGAATGCTACCCACAACCGGCGGCGTATCGCAGCGAGATGGCGGCCGACATGCTGGACTGCCGCCCCGCCGGCGACCCCGTTGCCGACTGCGCAGTGCCTGTCGGTGGACGGCAAGCGTCTCGGGGCGGGACGACGTCTCAAGAAGCCGTCGAGCTCGACTATCTGCCGCCGGTACCGGGCAGCGAAGCCTGCGATGGTCATGACAACGATGCCGATCTGATCATCGATGAGGGTTGTCGCGATACGGACAACGACGGCATTTCCGATGCCATCGACAATTGCCCAACGGTGGCCAACACCAGTCAGTCTGATGTTGATGCGGATGGACTGGGCGATGCCTGCGACGCATTGGCTTTGGGTCCGTTGGTGATTTCGGTGCAGGGAGATATCGCGCTGGATATTAGCTGGGACGCACTACCCGGTGCGCTTGGCTACAACGTGTACAAGAGCACCGACGGCGGCGAATTTTCCTACCAGAGCTCGGCTGCGGCCTATCCGAGCACCGGCTCCGCGTTTTGGCTCGATGTGCCGCCGCTACCCGGTCAATTGCTCAACTGGCGCTATCGCGTTTACCCGGTTGATGCCAACGGCGTCGAGGGCACACCGGCCGAGGGCGCCTTCAGCAGCGATGACGATCTCGACGGCGTGGCCAATGTCAGCGACAACTGTTTGCTGATTGCCAACCCGACGCAGCTTGATAGCGATGGCGATAGCATCGGCAATGCCTGCGATCCGGATATTGCGCCGGCGACAAACGACTGTGTGGTGAACGTGCTTGATCTAGCCGCGTTGCGCTTGGCGTTTTTTGGCTCGCCGGGCACGGCGAACTGGAATCCCGATGCGGATTTTAATGGCGATGGGGTTGTGAATGTACAGGACCTGGCGGTATTGAAATTGTTTTTCTTTAGTGCGCCGGGGCCTGGTGCAGTGGGTTCGGGGTGTGGTGGCAATTAGGCAGCGGGCGACGGATTGACATGACTCCGCTTTGATTCCCTGCGTGGGATGCATGCTCGCGGCTTGGGCATGTTTGCGACATTACCAATGCCGTTCGCCTGCCCGTATGGAGGCCGTATTAATCCAACGTCCGACGATAGCGGATCATCGCGATACTGAACACAACCAGCGTAAAACCCGTCATGGCGACAAGCGGGCCCTGCACTTCCGCGATGCTGACACCCTTGAGCATGACCCCGCGGACCACGCGCAGGAAGTGCGTCAGCGGAAATACCTCACCCAGGGTTTGCGCCCAGATCGGCATACCGCGAAACGGGAACATGAACCCCGACAGCAGCAGCGAAGGCAGAAAGAAAAAGAACGTGAGCTGCATGGCCTGCAGCTGGGATTTGGCGAACGTTGAAAAGGTGATGCCCACGGCAAGATTGGCGATCACGAATATAAGCAGGCCAAGCATCAGAAGCCACAGGCTGCCCACAAACGGCACGCCGAACAAAAGACGCGCCGCGACCAGGATCACACTCGCCTGCACTGCCCCGATCATCATGTAGGGAATCGTCTTGCCGATCATCACTTCGGTGGGACCGACCGGGAGCGCAAGGAGGTTTTCCATGGTGCCCTGCTCGACCTCACGGGTCAGCGCCATGCCGGTGATCATCACAAGGGTCATGGTTAGAATGACGCCGAGCAGGCCGGGGACGATGTTGTACTGGGTGATGCCCTCCGGGTTGTACTTCGAATGGATCACCAAATCGAACGGCGGTGGGTCGCTCGCGATGTGCCTGAGCGAACCCTTGAGTTCGTGTCGCAGCGCCTGAGTAAAAATCGTTTGTGCATGACCTATGGCCGCAGACGATGCCGACGGGTCAGAGGCATCGGCTTCGATCAAGATTTGCGGGCGTTCACCGCG
>CAYGSQ010000117.1:0-8754 GCA_964352435.1 uncultured Gammaproteobacteria bacterium
ATCCCATACAACCGGTCGGGCCCACGGGCGCGCGGATTCTGCGTCCTATTTGCGCCGCATCGATGCCATCAATTTTGCGATGGAAAATGATGACGGCATGCGCGTCGACGGGTATGCAAAAGCGGAAGTGATCCTGGTGGGCGTCTCGCGCTGTGGCAAAACGCCGACATGCTTGTATCTGGCGCTCCAGCACGGTGTTTATGCGGCCAATTTTCCACTTACTGAAGATGAGTTTCAGCAGCGACGGTTGCCGAAAGATATTGACCCCTACAAATCGAAATTATTCGGCTTGACGATTGAACCCGCCCGATTACGTCAAATTCGGGACGAACGTCGCCCGGATAGCCGCTATGCGTCACCGCAACAAGTAAATTTCGAGCTGCGTGAAGCGGAAAGCCTCTACCGGCGCTACGGCATTCCATTCATGAATACCACGCATACCTCGGTGGAGGAAATCGCGGCCCGCGTACTGCATGACAAGGATTTGCGGCGGCGAACCATGGAAGAAAAAGATATCTCCAAATGAATGCCTTGCGCGCGTGCCATTTTGTGAACCTGTTCCGCGCAGCCTGCGGTATAAACACGCACTATTATGCTCAATGAATCGGGTGAAAATGCGGCTTGTGCTATAGTCAATCTATGTCAGTAGACACTGTATTTACACCTGTTTCCGACAGCGAAATTGTACTGCCCAAGGCGTCGCGCCCGGGGTCGTTCACCGCGCTGATGGGCCTGTACGAAAGTAACTATGTTCGTCTGGGTTGGTTGCTGGGCGAACTCGATTCCCTCGGCGGTCTCTATCAGTCTACGGTAAGCGATGACCTGACGCTGCACGTCAGCGTGGTAGACGTTCAGCGCTATACCACAACGTTCAAAATGACCTACTGGTTTGACGTTGATGGTGAACAAGTCGCTGATCCGGATCTGGACGTGCGTGTGTACCACGATGCGCGGCTGGCCGAAGTTATGAACTGTCGCAATAGTTCCCGCAACGAGGTGTTGCGGGCGTTTGATACCGAACAGGGAACGGAATTAAACAGGCGCTGGACACGCAATACGATGCTCAACAAGTGGCTGGAGTATTGCATAGACCTGGGCCACCGGTTTGAGCCTGTCGAGACGTTTTCGGCGGGTACGTAAGCACGCACGAAGACTTGGATTTATGACCGACAGTACGAAAGCAGCGCAACCAACAACAGATGAAATTTTAGATTCCGAAGACGGAGCACGCCAGACTGTGCGCCTCAAGGGGTCGCAAGACGATCGCCTGCTCGATTTGTTCTGGAATCGTGCCGACCTCAAAAAACGTTTTTCCCAACTCAAAAAAGACCTTGATGATCGTGCTGATCGGATCAAGCAAAAAGAAGTAGAAGTACAGCGCGCACTGGCGGACAAGCGTGCGCTTGAGGCGCAGCTTGGGCGTACGGACGGTGCGTATGCGGCGGTCGTTTATTACCACCTGCGCGGCCTGTGGGATGCAGCGCATGTGCAACTCGAAGGTTTTCGCGACGAGTTGCTCAAACAGCAACGTGACCGTGAGCGGAAAAAGCAGATCATGGAATTCAACCGCCAACGTGAAAAGCAGCTCGCGGAGGTGTCGCAGACCATTGCGACCGTAAAGACGGAAGCCGATGCGGCGCGCGATCAGCTGCGCCAACTCGAGGAAGAGCTAGCCGGCATGACCGGCTTCCTCAACTATTTTACGCGGCGTCGTAACGCCCCGATTGTTCAGCAGCAGCGCGTACACTACGAAACTGTGCGCAGCAGTATCGAGGAGTTGTTTGACAAACGAATCAAACTCGAAAGTCAGCCGTGGCCGGAGTCTGGAGAGATGTCCAGCGAAGGCAAGCGGGTAATCAACCTTGCTGTCATCGCCATGGCCCAGCACCTGTACCTGCATTTTTGCGACGACGGGTTGGCGACCTTGGCACGCACGACCACGCTCAAGCGTTTGCAGGAAGTCGACTACGGTGCCATTCAGGACTGTGAATTCCTGATGCAGCGCATTACCGGCGCTATCGCCAGTATGAAAAACGACCGCAGTTTTGCCGGACCTTTGCGCGAGCGCGCCAAGTATCTGCGCGAGATCGCGACGTTTCGCGACAGCCATGACACGGTGCCGGCGGCGGGCTCCATTGGCCAGATTCTGACCGCCGTGCCGGGTGTTGACATCGGCAACACCGTTGCCGGTGTACCACACGATGTAAACGTCATGGTCGAAGACTATTGGAACCTGGGGCAGGTTCTGCTTCGATAAGGTCGCCCTAAGCGTCCTGAGCGCCCCCCAGGCGACCCGCGGCGCGATTCCATGCCTTGCGCCAACCGCGCGACATGTTGTCCACAAGAACGTATACGAACGGCACCACGAGCAATGACGTGAGCGTGGAAAATGCCAGGCCACCGATGATAGCGCGGGCCATGGGGAAGTAGGGTGGCCCATCGCCGCCCACCTGCGTAGTGCCCACGGCCAGCGGCAGCAAACCCAAAATAGTTGTCGCGACGGTCATCAGGATTGGTCTGAGACGATCCCGTCCACCTTGTACGATGGCTTCATTGCGCGTCAGCCCGCGCCAACGCAGATTGTTGATGTGGTCAACCAGCACAATGCCGTTGTTCACCACCACACCGATCAGAATAAGAATGCCGATGGTGGCCATGAACGAGAACGTGGTGCCGGTGACGAAGAAAAACCAGAAGACCCCGACGATCGAAAAGGCGATCGAGGTAATGATCGAAATGGGATACAGCGTCGACTCGAATAGCGCGGCCATGACAAAGAATATCAGCACAATGCCGACCATGATGTTCTGTCCCATCATGGCTGCGGTTTCGTCGTTGCGATCGAAGCCCGCACCAAACTTCCAGCGGTAGCCCGCGGGCATCTGGAACTGCTCCATAATGTTCTCAACGATAGGACGCACCTCGTCCATTGAGACATCGTCATCGAGGTTGCCTTTTAGCACCAGCGCCGCACGGCGATCGATGCGGCGGATCTCACGTGCACCCTGCGCCAGCTCAAAACGCGCGACATTGGCAAGCTCGGTGCGCACCCCGGTGGTCCCGTACAGCGGCAGCGACGCGAGATGCTCAAGCGATTCCTGATTGTCATCTCGCAGCGCCAGTCGCACGTCAATTTCGCCGGACTCACCACGATACTCGCGCAGGTTTTCTCCGCGCATGGCAATTGAGATAGTGCTGGCAATATCGAGCACGGTGAGTCCGTAAACCGCTGCGCGATCCCGGTCCACAACAACACGTACTTCTTGCTCGCGGTTGCCAATGTCCTGGCGCAGATCGACCACGCCCTCAATCTGGCTGAGCAAACGCAGTACTTCCGGGGCGAGTTCTTCGAGCTGAATGCTGGAGTCGCCGCTGAGCTGAATACTGAAGCCTTCGCCACCGCCTTGCTGGTTAAACGAGAAGCTCGGTTCGCCGATGATGATCTCGGGCATTTCATCCTGGATCTGTTCGATGACCTCGCGCGTCGGACGCGTGGCTTCGCTTTTCGGTGTCAGCAAAATGGTCGAGGCGGCTTCTTCCTCCGCGTAATAGCTGTAAACCGCGTGAATATCCAGCTCTTCCTTGTGGCTGTACAGATAGTTTTCGATGCGATCCACGGCCTCTTTGACCCGCTCAAGAGGGTAGCCGCCGTCGATATGATAGGGCAGGTACATACGCCGCGCCGACTCTTGCGGGAACATATCAAATTTGACCATCTTCATCGGCAGAGCGGTCGACGCAAGTACGAGCAAAACGATGAGTGACATCCACCACGGGTGTCGCAGGACCCACTTCAGTGACGTTGCATAGCCTGACTGCAGGCGTGCGATAACCGGACCGTCGCCGCGCGTCTTGGGTGGCGCAACCCGCGCTGCCAGCATGGGAATCAATGTTTGTGCCAACACCAGTGAGGCCAATAACGCAACCGAAATTGTGACGGCAACGTGGGTCATGAATACCGCGATGTCGTTTTGCTTGCTGAACATGATGGGCGCGAACACAATGATTGATGTCGTCGTACCGGCAATGACGGCCAGGCCCACATCACGCACCGCAATCTCGGTGGTCTTGAAACTGTCGCCCGGATGTTTTTGGCGCAAGCGGAATATGTTCTCCGTTACAACCACGGCATTGTCCACCAGCATGCCAACGGCCAGCATCAGACCCATCAGGGTCAGAATGTTCAGCGACAGTCCCGCGAAATACAGGGCAGAAAGCGTAATCAGAAGCGAAAACGGCACGGCCAGGGTGACCACAAGCGTGGTCGTGATTTGGCGCAAGAACAGGTAGAGCACGCCGATCGCCAGCACGCCGCCAATTAGACCCGACATCAACAAATCGTTAAGTGAGTCGCGAACACTGTCCGCAGAATTTTCCAGCGTGAAGATGCTAACGCCTTTCAAGCGTGGATCGTCCCGAACCTTCTCGACCTCAGCCATGACGCGATCTGACACGTCGACCATATTGGCGCCCGTGCTCTTGAAGACCTGCAGGCCGATAGCGTACTGCTGATGAAGGTGGCGACCATAGTTGCGCTCCGGCACCCGCAGCTCGACTTTGGCGACGTCAGACAACCGCAACCCCGCATCATTGATGGGTGTATTGCGGATGTCGTCCAGAGAACGAAACTCACCAATTGGCCGCACCGAAAAACGTTGCGCGTCGGCGGTAATCTGACCGGCACTGACGGCGAAGTTGCTTTTTTGCAGCCGCGTGCGCAATGACTGCATGTCGATCTGGTGCGCCGTTAGTCGGTTCCAGTCGAGCAGAATACGGATTTCGCGCGGGTCGACGCCCTGCAGCTCGACTTTGGATACGCCTTCAATACGCTCTATGCGCCGTTTAAGAATGCGATCGAGCATGTCGTATTCATTGGAAAGGTCGCGCTCACTTGAAATACGCAGCGCCATAATAGGCTGGTCCGCGGTACCGCCGGTAAAAATAAAGATGTTTTGTATGTCGGCGGGCAACTGATCGCGGATTGCATCAATGCGCGCGCGCGCTTCAATGCCCTTGGTCGAGACATCGCTGCCCCAGTCGAAGCGCAGAAAGATTTGGGTTTGGCCGTTATTGGTTTGTGACTGCAGGCGGTCAACGCCACTGAGCGTCGACAGGGCTTCTTCGATGGGGCGCGTGATGCGTCGTTCGATTTCTTCCGGGGTGGAACCCGGGTAGGGCACTTGAATAAAAATGCCGGGAAATTCGATGTCCGGAAACTCTTCCAACGGTAGCAGTTGCGATGAGATCAAACCCACCACGCCTGCCGCGAGGCAGATCATGATTGTGGCAATAGGACGGCGAAGTGCCGCGGCGGTGTGTCTCATGAGGCCGGCTCCGGAGCACCCGCGGCGGGCAGCAGCACGTCGCGTTGCATGTCGAACAGAGAATAGACGACTGGAATCACGATCAAGGTCAACGCGGTCGACAGTACCAGTCCGCCGATCACGGTAATCGCCATCGGCGCGCGTACTTCGGCGCCGTCACCAAAACCCAGCGCCATTGGCAAAAGACCAAGCGTTGTGGTCGCCGTCGTCATCAGGATCGGACGCAGGCGCAAACGTCCGGCTTCAACAATGGCGTCATAGCGCGACGCGCCGGCTGTCCGCAGCTGATTGATGAGGTCGACCAGCACAATGGCATTATTGACCACAATGCCCGCAAGCATGATAGCCCCGATAAACACCACGACGTTGACGGTTGTACCGGTAACATAGAGTGCGAGCACGGCGCCGACCAGTGCCAGGGGAATGGTAAACAAAATGACCAGCGGGTGAATGATCGACTCGAATTGGGCCGCCATCACCAGGTAGACCAGAAAAACCGCTAGCGCAAGCGTGAACTGCATGGAGAGAAACGACTCGCGCATCTCCGTGTTTTGACCGGACACAAATGCACTGACCGTGGGTGGCAACGGTGCTTCGCTCAAGGCTTCTTCCAGCGCAAGCACGGCGGTGCCCAGATCACCACTGGCCAGGTTGGCAGAGATGACGGCGACGCGTTCCTGATCTACGCGACGAATCTCCGAGGGCCCCATTCGTACTTCGATATCGGCAATGGCGTTAAGCGAAATAGGCCGTTCGCTCGCCGGATTGACGATCAGATTTTCGATTTCCGCGATCGATGACTCATTGGCATCGACACTGCGTACCAGCACCGGAATCTTGCGATCACGGATGGAATAACGGGTGGCCTCGTCACCGCGCACCTTGGTCACAATGCGATCTGCCACATCGCGCACCAACAACCCAAGGTTGGCTGCACGTTCGTGATCAAAGCGGATCTGAATTTCCGGATTACCCAATTCAACGGTCGATTTGACGTCGGCGAGTCGCGGGTCATTGCTCATCAGTGCCGTGATGATGTTGGCACCGCGGGTGATGGCTTCAAGGTCGTCGCCGCGCACTTCAACTTCGAGCGGAGTGCGTGCGCTGAACAACGCAGGCCGACTGAATTTGTAGGTCGCACCCGGGATCGTCGCGAGCACTTCACGCATGGACGCCATGGCCGCGTCTTCGTCTGCGCGTGTAGATCACGGTCCAAGCCGAAACATAAGTCAAAAGGCATTTTCACCGGCGTCGACGGGGCTTGCATCAATGCGGCTGCCGGTTCCGGCTACGGCATACGACAGTTCCACAGAGTCAATGTCATCGGCGGCGGCTTGCGCGGTGCGCATCACCCGATCGGTGCCCGACAATGGCGTGGAAGGTGGCAGTCTGATGTCGACAAAAAACTCGCCCTGCGACAGCTGTGGGATGAGCTCTGTGCCAAGCCGCGGGATAAGTGTTGCGGTCAAGAGCGTCATCACGCCGGCAATAACCAGCACCAGAGCGCGCTGATTGAGACTAAAGCGTAACAGTGGCGGATAAGCACGGGCCATCAGACCATCGAATTTTTGCACGACCCAGGTAGGTGCCCACAGCAGCAACCAGAACACAAGACTGATCCCGCGAAACACATAGCGCACCAGCTTGAACACGAACGACAGGCTGCGCACGATCCAGCCCGGCGGGTCATCGTTGTCGGCGTCGGCAAATCGCGGCGCCTGGCTCCACGCACTGAGCATCGGAATCAGTGTCAGAGCAACCAGCAATGAGAACAGCAGGGCAAAAGTTACCGTCAGCGCCTGATCGCGAAACAGTTGCCCGGCGATGCCGCTGACGAAGACCATCGGGAAGAATACGGCCACGGTGGTCAGCGTGGCCGCGATCACGGCTCCTGAAACTTCTTTGGTGCCCTGTACGGCGGCGTCCATGTGACCCAGGCCCTGTTCGCGCTTGCGCACAATGTTCTCGAGTACCACGATAGAGTTATCGACCAACAGACCAACCGCTAGTGCAATGCCGCCGAGCGACATGATGTTGAGCGTAATGTCCGACGCAAACATGGCGACGAAAGTGCCAATGACCGAAACCGGTATCGCGATGGCGATGACCAGCGTGGCGCGCGCGTTTTTCAAAAAGAAGTACAGAACGAGAACCGCCAGTAAGCCGCCGATCAACGCCGCGCTCTTAACCTGATTGACCGCGTCAGCGATAAAAATCGATTGGTCATATACCTCGGAGATTTCAGTGCCCGCCGGCAATGTCTCGCGCAGTAACTCAATGCGTTTTTTGAGATTCGCAGCCACCAGAACCGTGTTGGCATCGCCCTCCTTATAGACGGCCAGCTCGACGGATTCGCGCCCGTCGATGCGCGTGATTGCCACGCGGTCCTTGTGCCCGCGGACCACCGTGGCGATATCGCGCAGGTGAACAATCTGTGCGCTGGGTGTTGGAATAATGGCATCGCCAATTTGGTCAACGCTCGTATATTCGTTGATAGTGCGCACCAGGAATCTTTGCGAGCCTTCCTCAAGACGACCGCCCGACAAATTAACGTTTTCTGCGCCAAGGCGCTGGGTAATGGTTTGGATCGACAAGCCGAGCTGGGCGATTTTCTGTTGATCGACCAGTACCTGAATTTCTTCCTCAAGGCCGCCGCTGGATTTTACCGCCGCCGTGCCTTCAACGGATTCCAGGGCATTCTTGAGCTCTTCATCCGCAAGTGTACGCAGTCGTTTTAGCGTGCCCGGATCGCTGCCGCTGGTGGCCGGCCCGGTAAGCGCCAGGCGCATGATCGGTTCGTTCGCCGGGTCAAATCGTAGCAGCATTGGGCGGTCTGCTTCATCGGGTAGATCGAGCAAATCGATCTTCTCGCGCACGTCGACGCCCGCGAAGTCCATGTTGGTGCCCCACATGAATTCGAGCACAACATCAGACTGACCCGAGCGTGATATCGAGCGCACCTGGCGCACGTTCTTGATGATGCCAACCGACTCTTCGATCGGCTTGCTCAACAGATTTTCGACTTCCAGCGGCGCACTGCCTGGCAGCGCGGTCCGAATGGTGATGGTTGGGTAGGAAAGATCGGGTAGCAGGTTGACCTTCAGTCGCGAGAGTGAAACGGCGCCGAACAACAAGATGGCCAGCGTGAACATGATGACCGTGATGCGGCGACGGGCGGCGACCTCAACCAATTGCATGGCGTTCTACTCTTCTTCGTCTTTTTTGGGTTTGATTTTGGCGACTGACTCGCCGGGGGGGATGACGTGCACCATGGCGTCCTGCTTCAAGCCGTTCTGGCCGATGACCACAACTTGATCACCCGGTGCCAGACCCGCGATTACTTCCATCTCGCCGCCGTTAGCATAGCCGACGGTCACATCGCGTCGCTTGGCCACGCCATTTTCGATGACAAAGACGGCCGACTCTGAAT
>CAYGSQ010000118.1:0-8636 GCA_964352435.1 uncultured Gammaproteobacteria bacterium
CGTCAAGCAGGGCATCGTCGGTGATCGCTACGCCCTTCAGCGTCCGCGCGGTGTCGCGAATAAGGGTTTCGATTTGTGCGCGTCGTTGCGCAAAGTCAGCCACTACATGACCCTTGTCGGCGAGCTGCGCCGCATAGTCTGACGGCTTTTCAATTCGCATGGGCGCCGGTGCATGGAAGCGATGGCCCCGCGTTTCACGTCCGCTTTGCGTACCAATAAACCGGGCGTCGATGACGTCATCGCCCCACAGCGCAATGGACCAGTGCACGGGTCGTACAAACTCTTCCGTGCGCGCGCCCCAGCGCATGCGACGTGCGATGGGCAATGCCGCGAGTGCATCGTTAATTACGCCTGGCAGCAAATCGGGTGTCGCCTGCCCGGGCTGTGTGCCCTCATAAAAAAGCCATTCGCCCTTGTCCGTTTTCTGGGTGCTCAGCTCTTCAAGCGTGACACCACAGCTTTCCACAAACTTGGCGGCGGCACGCGTTGGTTCGCCACTTTCGTCGAACGCAATTTTGACGGGCGGGCCGCGACGCTCAACGCGCGTGTCGGCTTGACGCGCGTCAAGCGTGTGAATAACAAATGCCAGACGGCGCGGCGTGGCGTACGCATTAAACGCTTCGTACGACAAGCCCAGTCCGTCGAGTGACGTGGTTACGCTGCGCGTCAATGCTTCGCTTAGTGTCTTGAGAGATTTGGGCGGGAGCTCTTCGGTGCCCAGCTCAAACAGAAAGTCGCGCGGGCTCATGCGGCACTCTCCTTTGACTGAACCAGCGGGAAGCCTGCGGCCTCGCGGATGGCGTAGTACAGCTTGGCAACATCGCGTGCCATGGTGCGTACGCGCAGAATGTAGGCCTGGCGTTCGGTTACCGAAATGGCGTGGCGTGCGTCCAGCAGATTAAATGCATGCGATGCGCGCAATACCTGCTCGTAGGCGGGCAGCGGCAGTTCGGCGCCCAGCAGCTTGGCGAACTCTTTTTCGCAGGTGTCGAACTCACCAAACAGCGCCGTGATGTCGGCGTAGTCAAAGTTGTAGGCCGACATTTCCTTTTCGTTTTGCAGGTACACGTCACCGTAGGTCACGGTGCCGGACGGTCCGTGGGTCCACACCAGATCAAAAATGCTCTCGACGCCCTGCAGATACATCGCAATGCGCTCGAGGCCGTAGGTCAGCTCGCCGGTGACCGGACTGCAGTCCAGCCCGCCGGTTTGCTGGAAGTAGGTGAACTGCGTAACTTCCATGCCGTTGAGCCAGACTTCCCAGCCCAGACCCCAGGCACCCAGTGTCGGGGATTCCCAGTTGTCTTCAACAAAGCGCACGTCGTGGGTGAGCGTATCCAGGCCCAATGCGCGCAGCGAATCAAGATACTGGTCCATGATGTCCATTGGCGAGGGCTTCAGCGCGACCTGAAACTGGTAGTAATGCTGTAGCCGGAACGGGTTTTCGCCATAGCGACCGTCAGTGGGACGGCGGCAGGGCTGCACATAGGCGGCGTTCCACGGCTCCGGGCCAATGCTGCGCAGAAATGTCCCGGGATGAAAAGTACCGGCGCCCATTGGCATATCAACAGGTTGCATGATGACGCAGCCTCTGGCTGCCCAAAAACTCTGCAAAGCGAGGATCAGATCCTGAAACGTGGCCGGTGGGGCGGCCAGCTGGTCGCCGTGTGTGGGCGCGGTCATGCGCAAGACTCCCGAAAAATAAGGTAAATAGGGCTGCAAACAGCGGGCCAGTATAGCGATCCGCCGAGTGTTGCACTATGTGCGTTGGGTTATCGCGTTGTGACGATGCTCCGGGCATAGTCACCCACGGTGCGCACATTGCCCTAAAAAAAGGCACAGCGCCCCTTTAATGCACTATAATCGCGCAATAACTGATCTAGGCCTGCTGGAATATTCTTTTTAATCAGTAGGTTGATCAATGGCACGGTTCCTGCAAACATCTAAGGGAATTGAACCAGACTGCCGCCACCTCTGCACCGTAATGGCTCAGGAGTGATAGCGGTGTCGCTACTTTAAATCGACCTTCGGAGCACAAGAGCATGTCATCCCCGGATATTTTCAAGCAGATCAAAGATGAAGAGATCAAGTTTGTGGATTTGCGATTCACTGACACAAAGGGCAAAGAACAGCACGTCACCGTGCCAGCCCACAGCATGGACCAGAGCTTTCTCGATGAGGGCAAGATGTTCGACGGATCGTCGATCGCTGGTTGGAAAGGTATTAATGAGTCGGACATGATCCTGATGCCGGACCTCGACACGGTTGTGCGCGATGTCTTTTCGGAAGAAGCCACACTCAATCTACGGTGCGACGTGATCGAACCTGCGACGGGTCAGGGTTACGAGCGTGACCCGCGTTCACTCGCCAAGCGCGCCGAAGCCTATCTCAAATCGACCGGCATCGCTGACACCGCGCTGTTTGGTCCTGAGAACGAGTTCTTCGTCTTTGACGACGTCAAATGGGACGACCGCATCGGCAGCTCCATGTTTGCGATCGACTCGGAAGAAGCCGGCTGGAACTCGAACAAGAGTTACCCCGACGGCAACACGGGCCATCGCCCTGGCGTTAAAGGCGGCTATTTCCCTGTCCCACCCGTGGACTCGCTGCATGACTTACGCTCGGCCATGTGCCTGGCAACGGAAGACATGGGCGTCACCACCGAAGTGCACCACCATGAAGTGGCAACGGCTGGCCAGTGTGAAATTGGCACCTTGTTCAATTCGCTGGTGAAAAAGGCGGACGAAGTCCAGATCTTCAAATACTGCGTGCACAACGTCGCACACGTGTATGGCAAGACCGCTACGTTCATGCCTAAACCTTTGGTCGGCGACAATGGTAACGGCATGCACATTCACCAGTCTCTGGTGAAAGACGGCACCAATTTGTTCACCGGTGACGAGTACGGCGGCCTGTCGGAAACGGCGCTGTATTACATCGGCGGCATCATCAAGCACGCTAAATCCCTGAACGCTTTTGCGAACGCCAGTACCAACAGCTACAAACGTCTGGTGCCTGGGTTCGAGGCGCCGGTTAAGCTGGCCTACTCGGCGCGTAACCGCTCCGCGTCCATTCGTGTACCGTACATCGTCAATCCAAAGGGCCGCCGCATCGAAGTGCGCTTCCCGGATTCGACCGGTAACCCCTACTTCGTATTCGCCTCCATGCTGATGGCTGGCCTTGACGGTATCCAGAACAAGATCCATCCGGGCGAAGCGATGGACAAGGATCTGTACGACTTGCCGCCCGAAGAAGACAAAGAGATTCCGGAAGTGGCATTCTCGTTCGACGAAGCGCTCCAGGCGCTGTCTGACGACCGCGAGTACCTCAAAGCCGGCGGTGTATTTACTGACGACGTCATTGACGCCTATATCGAGCTTAAGGGCGAAGAAGTGCAGCGTCTGCGAATGTCGACGCATCCCGTCGAATTTGACATGTATTACAGCCTGTAATCGTAAAACTGTGACGCAGGGCCGGAATTTCCGGTCCTGTGTTTGGTCAAACAAGATGATTACGGCTAACATTCAAGACTATGAGAAACCGGTTCATCTTTGTACTGGGATTGGCGCTCGCGATCTGCTCGCTCGCCAACGCCCAAACCACCTCCCGCACGTCCACCAAGACGTACCGTTGGGTCGACGACGATGGCGTCATGCATTTTTCCGACTCACCGCGACCGGGTTCAACCAATCCGGCCGATCAGGCGTACGAAATTCGCAGCCCCAACGTCAGCCAGTCGCGTGCGCTACGTCCACGCATGAAACCCGAAGATCCGAACAGCGCTCCGCAAATCGACGATGCGCCCGCGACATTCGGCTATCAGAATTTCAGTATCCTCTCGCCCAACAATGGCGACACCTTGTGGAACATCGGGGGCACACTGAACGTCAACGTCCAGTTGTCGCCACCGCTGCGCGAGGGCGACGGCATTGTGATCCTGCTCGATGGCCAGGCACTGACACCGCGACCGGTGTCGAGTTCATCGATCAAGGTAACCGGTGTCTACCGCGGCGAACATACGATGACGGCTGTGGTGCGCGATGCGACGGGCAGCGATGTGTTTACCAGCGCACCCATTCGTTTTGTCGTCCAGCAGAGCACGGTCAACTAGACTCTGACTGCGCGGCGCCCGGTCTGTAGTGTGCAGGCTGTGAGCATTCCTATTCCGCAAACCACCTCTTCCAGTGTGCTTGATGCATTGGCGACCGGCGTGGTGGTGTTAGATCAGTCGCGCCACGTGCTGAGTATCAACGCCGCCGCCGAGCGGCTGTTGCGCACTACCAGTGCCCAACTTTGTGGTCGTGTTCTGGATACCATGCTGCGCGACGCCGATGCGCTTGCAACCTTATGTACGCGCGCACTGGAAGAAAACCGCACGCTGGTGCTGCGCAAATTTGATATTCATCCGGCCAACAGCCTTGCCCCGGTGCGCCAGATTGATGCCGTCGCAAGCGTGAGCGCCGATTCGATATTGATTCTGGAGCTACACGACAACGAAGTGCAGCATCAAATAGAGCTGGAAACCAAACTGCTCGAGCAACGCGGTGTCGGTCGCACCATGGCTGCGCAACTGGCTCACGAAATTAAAAACCCGTTGGGTGGTCTGCGCGGCGCAGCGCAACTATTAGCCAAGCGTCTGGATGATCCGGTACTCAAAACCTTTACTGAGGTCATCATCCGCGAATCAGATCGACTCAATACACTGGTCGATACCATGCTCGGGCCAGCGGGCCCGACTCGATTCGAAGACGTGAACATTCACCGTCTGGCGCAGCATGTTATGCGTTTGATCGAAGCGGAGTCTGGTTCGCATGTGGAGATCAAGGAAGACTACGATCCCAGCTTGCCACCTATACAAATTGACGAAGACCGCATTATTCAAGCGCTCCTCAACGTGGCGCGTAATGCGCTACAGGCGCTCGACGGCGAAGGCAGCATCACGTTGCGCACGCGCGCGGTCAACGGATTTACTATCGCTGATCGACGGCATTCACTCGTTTTGCGCCTCGACGTTATTGATACCGGGCCCGGTATCGATGACGCGTTGAAAGATCGACTCTTTTTCCCCCTGGTCACCAGTCGCTGCGAAGGCACTGGCCTTGGCTTGACGGTGGCCCAGGATCTGGTGAGTCGTCACGGTGGCCTGATTAAGGTCACGGGCAACTCACCGACTGTTTTTAGCATTTATTTGCCTTATGAGCGCCGTGGCGCTGAGCATGGAGATACTAACCAATGACCGCAAAAGACATCGTCGTTTGGCTTGTCGACGACGACGCTTCTATCCGCTGGGTGCTGGAGCAATCACTGCGCGACGCGGGCATGGAGCCAACCAGTTTCGAAGGCGCGAGCAAGTTTCTGCGGGCCCTCAAACGTGGCCGTCCCGATGTTGTGATTACCGATATCCGAATGCCCGGTATGACCGGCCTCGAATTGTTGGGCGAGCTGCAACAAAGCGATCCGGATTTGCCGGTCATTGTGACCACTGCACATTCTGACCTGGACAATGCCGTGGATTCTTATCAGGCTGGTGCGTTCGAGTACTTGCCCAAGCCGTTCGATATTGATGAAGCCGTCGACCTGGTGCGGCGCGCCGTACAGCGCAACGTGCGTCCCGCCTCCAACGCGCCCATGCAGTTGTCGAACATCATCGGTAAGGCGCGGGCGATGCAGGACGTTTATCGCGCCATCGGGCGCTTGTCCAAATCATCCATGACCGTGCTTATTACGGGTGAGAGTGGCACCGGTAAAGAACTGATCGCCAATGCACTGCATGAACACTCGCCGCGGGTGGATAAGCCGTTTGTTGCGCTCAACACGTCCGCGATACCGTCCGAGCTGCTTGAATCAGAGTTGTTTGGTCATGAGAAAGGCTCGTTCACCGGCGCTGAGCGTCAGCGCGTGGGTCGTTTTGAACAAGCAGACGGCGGCACGTTGTTCCTTGACGAAATTGGTGACATGCCCGCTCCGTTGCAAACGCGGTTGCTGCGGGTGCTTGCCGAGGGCGAGTTTTATCGCGTCGGCGGTCAGGTACCCGTACAGGTCGATACACGCGTGATTGCCGCTACGCACCAGGATCTGGATGCGCTGGTTGCGAGCGGCGATTTTCGCGAGGACCTGTTTCATCGCCTCAACGTGATTCAGATCGAAGCGCCTCCACTGCGTGACCGCCGGGAAGATATCGAGCCGCTAATGAGCCATTATCTTGCCGAGGCGGCATCCGAGATTGGCGTGCAGGCCAAAGTGCTGACAGCCAATGCGCAAACACTGCTCATGAATCTCGAATGGCCGGGTAACGTTCGCCAACTGGTTAACGTATGCCGTCGTTTGACGGCATTGGCGCCTGGTCGGGATATTCGGGTCGAGGATATCCCGAAGGACCTGAGTCAAAGTGCCACCGTGGAGAATACGGACTGGGCGCTGCATCTGAGTCGCTGGGCGACGCATCATCTCGAAACATCCGGTACCCCGCTCCTCAATCGAGCGACACCCATGTTCGAAAAGATGTTAATTCGCGCTGCGTTGGCCAAAACCCGGGGCAAGCGGCAAAGGGCTGCCAAACTGCTTGGCTGGGGCCGCAATACGCTGACGCGCAAGATCAAGGAACTGGATATGTAGTTGCCCGGGAGATTGTCTTTCAGGCATAAAAAAACGGCGCCCAATGGGCGCCGTTTTTAGTGAGCTATGTCAGCAGCTGATTAGGCAGCTTTGCGACGCAGGCCGAGGAAGCCAAGCAGCGCAGGACCAAACAGCAACAGTGCGCCTGGCACTGGAATGGTGGTCATTTTGCCGACGCCGTTCGCGATCTCGATCAGGTGGCCGTCGACCAGAACCTGTGCGGACCAGAAGTTGGCGCCGATGTTGATGACAGCCATTGAGTCGGACAGCAAGCTGCCGCCTTCAAAGGTGATCGAACCGCCGATTGGCTCAGATGAATCATCAAGACCGATGAAGCTGGACGTGACGATTGAGTTAGCGTCGCTGAATTCCAGACCACCGCCAAAATCGAATGCGTAGCTGACAATGTCGCCACTGCCGATCTGGCCGTTAGGCACCACTGCCGCCATGTCCACTTCCAGGACACCACTGATGGCGTCGCCGATGAACAGGTCGGTGCCGCAAGGCAGGAATCCGGTATCAGGACAGCTAAGAACGACGCCGTCGTATGCGAAAGAAATGGTGCTGGCTTGCGCGGACATGCCGGTGAAGCCAATAGCCGTCATAAGTGCGGCTCCAAAGAAACGTTTAATGCTCATTATATTTTTTTCCTCGAATCGGCTATGAACCGATTGTAATGCTGACAACTCACCCCGCCAGCGATGCTCTGTGGCATTTCGCAGCGTTTCTTGTGGATGGTTTATCGTTAACTCTCCAGCGAAAAGAATAACCCAAAATGCACGTGTGGGGGATATCCATGAGGTTAACGTTTTATGGCGCCCGATCAAGAAACAGTCTAAAAAACCATAAACTGCTTATTTTTCAATAGTGTAAAGCACATCCAGCGACTGTGAATCGGCACTGCCCGCCTCCAGCGCGAGGCGTCTTGAGAGCCTATACCTGAGCAAAATTGCGCCAATATTGGAAAAAACGCCGTAGGTATAGCGAATATAAAGGCGGTCGTTGACCTGCTTCCCCGCCACCAACTCGGCGGCATCCAGGCTGTCGCCACCCACCGATAGCTCGTCCAGGCCAAGATTCGACGCCAGTTGCGTGGTTAGTGGCGATGAACGCGACATCCCGATCGCCAGCGCCGTTTGACTCAACGCTTCACTGTCGGCGCCGGACGCGTCAGCCGAAGAGCGCCCTAATATAAGGTATGAAAGCGCGTCCGTAGACGACATCGCGGGCTCCGAAAAAACCTCGATCGTCGGATCCTGTGCCGGCCCCGTGACCTGGACCCCGGCAACGATAGGTTGATCGTTGTTCGGTATGTCGCGCGTTGCACGAAAATCCAGCGTCGGATTGTCGATGGCACCGGCATAAAAAAGATTACCCCGGTCAACCTTGAGTTTTTGGCCGTAGGCCTGAAACTTGCCGTTCTCAAGATACAGGCGGCCATTGAACAGGGGTTGCTTGCCCTGCTCGACGGCGAGTTTCAGGTCGCCCCGTAAATCCGTATCCAGGCCCAACGCAAAGATGTGCACCTGCTTACCCAACGCCAGCGTCAACTCACCCTGGACAGGTAGGTCGAAGCTTTCACTCGGCTCGCGCCCTGCGACCTTTACGTCTATCGACGGGCGCACCACATTGTCCGGCACTTCTTCCACGCGTACGTTGGCGCGTGGGACATCAACGCGTCCGGAGATACGTGCGCCGTTCGCATCCGCGTCGAGTTGCAGGTCGGGCGAGACCCACACCTGATAGTCGCGCGCATTGAAGGCCTGAACGTCTTTACCCTTGATCGTGACGCTCACCGCGCGCCCGGTACTCCACGGTTGCGAAATCTCGCCATCAAATGACAGTTCGCCGCCGCCTGAACTGGCACTGCCGGTTAACGTCAGCGATTGCGCATCGCGCCCGGCGCCGCGCAGTTGCAGATTTTCCAGTCGAATGCCCGCCTCATCAAGATTGATTGCGCCATCGCTCAACGCAAACTGGCCGGTGAGCGAAGGCGCGGAGCCTGGGCCGGACCCGCTTAA
>CAYGSQ010000119.1:0-8633 GCA_964352435.1 uncultured Gammaproteobacteria bacterium
GCGCTCGAGGCGTTGAAGACCGAGATTCCCGACCTCGAATGGGAAGAAGCCGCCATTGCCGATGTCGACGAACTGCTGCGGCGGGTCGTGGACGGCGACATTGACGCAACCATCGTTGACTCGAACGAGTTCCAGATTGCGAGCCAGTTTTACCCGGAACTGCGGATGGCCTTTGAACTTCCCAATGAAGACCGTCTGGCCTGGGCATTCGAGGCCGGTGATGACACCAGTCTGTTCGATGCCGCTGAAGACTTTCTTTCCACGCTGGCCGCATCCGGTGAGCTTGCCGCCATTGACGAGCGCTATTACGACAACGAACATCGTCTCGATTACGTCGGCACGCGGCGTTTTTTGCGCCACATCGAAACAAGGCTGCCCGCCTATCGCGCGGATTTTGAGCGTGTCGCGGCGGACATCGACGAAGACTGGCGCCTGCTCGCGGCCATGGGGTATCAGGAATCGCATTGGGACCCCAAGGCCGTGTCCCCGACTGGCGTCCGCGGTCTGATGATGCTGACCCGGGCGACGGCCAGGCAGCTGGGCATTGAGGATCGCACGGATCCGGTGCAGAGTATTGAAGGCGGTGGACGCTATCTGAAGCGCGTCAAGGCCAAGATACCCGAGCGGATCGCTGAGCCCGATCGCACCTGGTTCGCACTCTCAGCGTACAACGTCGGTTTTCTGCATCTTGAAGATGCCCGGATCATCGCCCAGCGACTGGGCACAAATCCGGATGACTGGAACGATGTGCGTGAAGCCCTGCCGCTACTGTCGCAGAAAAAGTGGTTCAGCCAGGTCAAGCGCGGCTACGCACGCGGCTGGGAACCGGTCCGCTATGTCGACAATATCCGCAGCTATTACGACATTCTGGTCTGGGCTACGTCGCAGCAGTATCGAGCACGCCAGGAACAGCAGCCCGAGGACGACCTCTCCGACTCACCGGTCGACGCGTCCCCAACGCTTTAGCAAGTAGCGGCCGCGGGCATCTGCAAGCGCATTGCGTGGTGCCCGCGGCCGCCTCCCCCCAGCTAAAACCGGAAGCCCAGATTGACCCCGATGACGAGCGGATCAATTTCCACTGTGCCCAGATCGGCGCCATCGAGCGACGCATCCGTATCGATGTCGGCCCAGCGCACATCAACGTTCAACAGGTATTGCTCGTTGAAGCGATAGTCCCACCCAACCTGAGCAGCGAGCCCCAGTGAGTTGTCCAGTTCGAGGTTGGTACCCGCGAGCGCATTGCGTGTCTCTTCCTCGAAAAAGAGCGTGTAGTTCAAGCCAAGGCCGGCATAGACGCTGGATTGCTGACCCATTGGAAAGTGATACTGCGCACTCAAAGTTGGTGGCAAGTGCTTGGTTTCCCCCACATCGCCGCCGGCATTCAAGTTAATGTCATGGGTGAAGGGCAATGACGCCAACAGCTCGACCGCCCATCGATCTGTCAGCATGTAAGTAAAGTTAAAACCAAGCGATGCACCCGCATCCACGTTCACCACGTCACTGTTGTCCGACTTGGGCGCAACGTTCCAGTAGCCAGCACGCACGACCCAATCGCCCGCATCTTGCGCTGACACAGACAGTGATGCAGTCGCCAAAACACCCGTAACCAACCATCTTCCAACACTGCGATTCATCGCTCTCTCCTGCTGCATACCCAAATTGGGCGGTAACTGCTTCGGCACACAATGCGCCAAAACCACAGGTGTCAGAGTAGTAAGAGTACGAGCGAATTTGGATACGTAATTGCCGCGGGCAATTGGTGGAATACACAAACAATCGGGGCCGATTGCCGCCATTCACAGCTCAAATATTCAGGCTTTGCGACGCGCCTTGAAAAAAGCCCGCAACAACTCGCCGCAGGGCTCGGCCATGATACCGCCCACCACCGCACAGCGGTGATTGAGCGCGGCGCAGCCAAACACATCCAGCGCACTGCCCGCCGCGCCACTTTTGGGGTCGACCGCACCATAGACCACGCGCTCGACGCGCGCATGGATCAACGCGCCAGCACACATTGCGCACGGTTCGAGCGTGACAAACAGCTCGGCACCAACAAAACGGTATTGCTGCAGAGAAAGCCCGGCACTGCGCAGCGCCATGATCTCGGCGTGCGCGGACGGGTCACTGGTGCCGATGGGCCGATTGTGACCCTGACCAATTACCTGGTCGTTGAGCACAAGCACTGCCCCGACCGGCACCTCATCCACTTTGGCCGCGTCGCGCGCCAAAGCCAGGGCGTGGCGCATATAGTGCTCGTCGCGAGCGTGGTCCAGCGACCCTACTCCCACTCGATTATCAATAAGCCCGTTTTATTCTTTAAATTCATGCAGTTATTTTTGGCCTTTAGCCTAATACCATGAAAAATACCATGCTCAGACTTTATTGATCAATTAGAACTATTGAGCATATGTTTATCGGTAGCTACCTCTTTGAAAGGCAGGGTTTAACCAATACCCATAAATTGGCTAATTGAGAATTATATTGACAATTAGCCGAATAATTCCATAATGTCGTCATGGAAAGCCAGCAGAAACCAACCGTGACCTATATCTCCCGACACGCGGAATCCAGACTTAAACACTTCGCCAGCGGCTATCCAGTGCTTGTCATCACGGGTCCACGCCAGTCCGGAAAGTCCACCCTGGTTCGACATGCTTTCCCTGAATATCGTTATGTATCGCTTGAAGATCTCGATCAGAGGGAATTTGCCGAAATGGACCCTCGTGGTTTTTTGAATCAGTTTAGTGGGGGCGCCATTCTAGATGAAGCACAACGCTGCCCTACCCTGTTTTCCTATATTCAGACACGCGTCGATGAAAGGCAACAACCCGGCGAATTTATCCTGACGGGCTCCCAGCAATTTGGCCTGTTGTCAGGCATCACACAGAGTCTCGCAGGCAGAGCTGCATTGCTGACGCTGCTACCGATGACCTACGACGAATTACAGCGCGCAGAAAAAGTTGGCCAGAACCTCGATAAGATTCTCTTCGATGGTGCCTACCCCCCAATCTTCGACCGCGGACTTGAACCACATCCCTGGCATGGAAACTATGTGCGCACTTACCTGGAACGAGACGTCCGGCAATTAATCAAAGTACAGGATTTGGGAACCTTTCAACGCTTCCTGAAATTGTGCGCAGGCAGAACCGGACAACTCCTCAACCTTTCCTCGCTAGCCAACGACTGCGGTATTACACATAACACGGCCAAGGCGTGGATATCCGTGCTGGAAGCAAGTTACATCGTGCATCTGTTGCCGCCACATCACCAGAATTTCAATAAGCGTCTAGTCAAGACACCCAAACTTTATTTTTTGGATACCGGTCTTGCAACCTGGTTGCTCGGCATCCAAAACCACGAACAACTGTCTACCCACGTTCAACGAGGTGCCTTATTCGAAACCTGGGTTATTAGTGAATTGCTGAAAGCCCGTTATAACGCGGGTGAAACCTCGAACCTTTACTTCTGGCGTGATCGTTCGGGACACGAGGTAGACCTGCTGATTGACCATGGCACCCATCTGTCACCGCTGGAAATAAAATCCGGACAAACCATCAACAAAGATTACTTCAAGGGGCTGGAATTCTGGCGAAAACTGGCCGGTGAAACCGCCGGACAGGCATGGCTGGTTTATGGCGGCGACAACCGACAGATACGTTCCGCTGTCACTGTTCTGCCTTGGCATGAAATCCACTCCGCGCAGATTGTTACGCCTGTATGATTAGGCCATCATTCCCTATCCGCGTCTATTTTTATCAGATCATCCAATGCACTTTCAGTCATAATAATCTTGTTCTTTTTCCTTAGCCTAACTACCGTGGGATCAAAGTTTTCCTGAATATCCTGGTGACTTTCGACTAGCCAGGCATTCGCCCGGTCGATCTCTTCTGCCAGAAAATTTTCCACCTCCGCAAAATCAGCAACCAGTGATTTGCAATCTGACAGAAAATGACGCCAGCGAATCTGCTTCAGAGTTTTTCCATTAGCAAAAACAAAAAACCTGTGCGGGTCATCATCCCAATCCTTGTCGTGTATATATACCGTAGGAGGTCGCTGGACATTTGATTCACTCAATGCCAACCAGCGTTCTCGTTGATAGCCATACCAGCGGCTTCTTAATTCATCCAACTGAGCCTCCTGCCCTGCCGCGTCAATTTTTACATCCCAAACAAACCCGCCTTTTTCCTGATTGCCGTGGTTTTTGCCATCCACATATTCATGAGGAATGAGCTGACGGATAATTTCATTCCCCGCAGATTCAATATCATCCAGCACATAGGTAGCCAGGGAGGTAAAAGTCGCATAGTAAAACCGCTGCTGTATGAGCAATCTGACCCAGGAAGGGTGCTGGTAGATGTAGTATTCAATGCCTTTGTAATCCGTAAAGTCCCGCTTGCGGGCCTCTTCCTGAAACAGGTAGTCGGCATAGTCGAAATCGTAGAGTGTTGGGAAGTCCAGCAGAGTCTTACCCTCTGCCATGCACTCATTGAGATAGACGTAATCTTCACCAATGCCTGTCGTCAGAAGTCTTGCCCAGTTAAGCTGGTTGAGGTTGGATAATTCCAGATTATTCCAAACCTCATTAAGCTCATTTGTTCGGCACTTAATATCCAGCAAATCATCCAGCAGTACGCACTGTATTTTACGTTCTGCATCTTCACCCATGGTTGCCCGGAAGCGTTCCTGTTTCTCGGGTGTCCAGGCGTAATAATACGCATCCGCTGCGATTAGCGCCTTGCGCGCAGCTGCCAACAGCTTTGGTCTATCTAAATGAGCCAGTTTGTATGTTTCTTCCTGCATTCTTAGATGACACCGGCCTACCAGGTCCAACCCAACTAAAGTGGGAAATAGCCGGTTTCTGGATTGCTCCAGGGCGCACGCATTTCAAACTCTCCAATACCATGCCAGCATCAACTTGCCTTGCATGGTATCCAATCACTCCCACTCAATGGTCGCAGGCGGCTTACTCGAAATGTCATAAGCTACTCGCGACACCCCTTTGATTTCATTGATAATCCGTCTGGACACCAAATCTAGAAAATCAAACGGTAAATGCGCCGAACGTGCCGTCATAAAGTCGACCGTCTCCACCGCACGCAGCGCGATTACGTAGTCATGCACGCGACCATCACCCATCACGGCAACGGATTTGACCGGCAAAAATACGGCAAACGCCTGGCTGACTTTTTGGTACCAGCCCGCGTTACGCAGCTCTTCGATAAACACCGCATCCGCCGCGCGCAGAATGTCAGCAAACTCTTTTTTGACTTCGCCCAAAATGCGTACGCCAAGGCCTGGACCCGGGAACGGGTGACGCATGATCAGGACCTCGGGCAGACCAAGCTCCAAACCAATGCGGCGCACTTCGTCCTTGAACAGCTCGCGCAACGGCTCCACCAGCTTGAGCTTCATGTGCGCGGGCAGCCCGCCGACATTATGATGTGACTTGATGACGTGGGCCTTGCCGGTGCCGGCACCAGCCGACTCGATGACGTCGGGATAGATGGTGCCCTGCGCCAGCCATTTGACGTTGGGCAGCTTGGCCGCCTCCTCGTCAAACACATCGATAAACAGGCCACCGATGATCTTGCGCTTTTTCTCCGGGTCACTCTCGCCCGCCAGCCCGGCAAAAAACCGCTCGCCGGCATTGACCCGAATGACGTGCACGCCCATGTGCTCGGCAAATGCGGCCATGACCTCGTCGCCCTCATTGAGGCGCAACAGTCCGGTATCGACAAACACACACGTGAGGCGATCGCCGATGGCCTTGTGCAGGAGCGCCGCGACCACCGAAGAATCGACGCCGCCGGACAGGCCCAGCAGGACCTCGTCCTCGCCCACCTGTTCGCGAATGCTCGCGATGGCGCTATCGATAATGTTGCCGCTATTCCAGTCGGAGGCGCAGCCGCACACGTCGTGCACGAAGCGCGCGATGATGGTCTCGCCCGCCGCCGTATGCGTGACTTCCGGGTGAAACTGCAGGCCGTAGATTTTGCGCTGCTCGTCCGCCATGGCGGCAATCGGCGCGTTGTCCGTGGTCGCGGTGACGCGAAAACCCGCCGGCACCGCATCGACGCGGTCGCCATGACTCATCCACACATCCATGACGTCGCGGCCCTGCTCGTCCCGGGCGTTGGCCAGATCGTCTAAAAGCGTACAGGGATTGGTTGCCCGCACCTGCGCATGACCAAATTCGCGATGCGTCGATCCGGTCACCTGCCCGCCCAGCTCCTGGGCCAACGCCTGCATCCCGTAGCAAATGCCCAGCACGGGCACGCCGAGCTCAAGCACGACTTTCTGCACGACCGGAGGCTCATCGGCGATGACCGACTCGGGCCCACCCGACAAGATAACGCCGTTGGGCGCGAATTTGCGGATGGCGCCTGCGTCCATGTCCCACGGATAGATCTCGCAGTAGACGCCAGCCTCGCGCACACGTCGCGCGATCAACTGTGTGTACTGGCCACCAAAATCCAGCACCGCGATGCGCTGGTCATGGATGTCGGTCATGAAGGCCGTCCGCGGTAGTTGGGAGCTTCCTTGGTAATGCTTACGTCGTGCACGTGGCTTTCCTGCACACCGGCGTTGGTAATGCGTACAAACCGTGGCTTGGTCCGCATCTCTTCAATGGTGTGACAGCCCGTGTAGCCCATGGCCGCCCGAATGCCGCCGGCCAGCTGATGAATGATGCCGCTGACGCCGCCCTTGTATGGCACGCGCCCCTCAATGCCTTCCGGAACCAGCTTTTCGACCTCTTCGGTCTCGTCCTGGAAGTAGCGATCACTGGAACCCTGGGTCCGCGCCATGGCGCCCAGCGAACCCATCCCGCGGTACGACTTGTAGGAACGGCCCTGATACAGCTCGACCCGACCGGGCGACTCCTCGGTACCGGCAAACAGGCTGCCGATCATGATGGTGTGCGCACCGGCGGCAATGGCCTTGGCGATGTCACCGGAAAAGCGGATGCCGCCGTCGGCAATGAGCGGTATGCCAGAGCCCTCCAGCGCCTTGGCGACGTTAGCCACGGCCGAAACCTGCGGTACGCCCACACCGGCGACCACCCGGGTCGTGCAAATCGAGCCCGGCCCGATGCCAACCTTGACCCCGTCCACGCCGGCATCCTTGAGCGCCAGTGCCGCGTCGGCCGTGACGATGTTGCCGCCGATGATCTGCAGGTCGGAGTATTTACCCCGAATTTGGCGCACCATCTGCAGCACACCCTCAGAGTGCCCGTGACTGGTGTCGACCACCACGGCATCCACGCCCATCGCGACCAAAGCCGCGACACGTTCCATGGTATCGGGACCCGTGCCAAGGGCGGCGCCAACGCGCAGCCGACCGCGATCGTCCTTACACGCTAGCGGAAATTCTGATGCCTTTTCATAATCTTTGACGGTAATCATGCCGCGTAGCTCGAAGTCGTCACTGACCACCAGCACCTTCTCAATGCGGTGTTTGTGCAGCAGACGCTTCACTTCTTCTTTCGGCGCGTTCTCGCCCACCGTGACCAATTTTTCCTTCGGCGTCATAACCGAGGTAACGGGTGCATCGAGATGGGTTTCGAAGCGTAGATCGCGTCGCGTGACAATGCCGACCGTCTCGCGGCCGTCGACCACGGGCACGCCGGAGATGTTGTTCGCCCGGGTCAGCTCGATCACGTCGCGGATCGTCTTGTCCGGCGACACGGTGATGGGCGACGTAATGACGCCGCTTTCGTATTTTTTGACCTGCGCTACTTCGCGCGCCTGTTCGTCAATGCTCATGCTCTTGTGCACGATGCCCATGCCGCCTTCCTGTGCCAGCGCGATGGCCAGGCGTCCTTCGGTAACCGTGTCCATGGCAGCGGAAACCAGCGGCAGATTGAGCGCGATGTCACGGGTGACACGCGTGCTCAAGTCCACATCGCGTGGCAGCACGTTGGAATAGGCGGGCTGCAGCAGTACATCGTCGAACGTCAGTGCCTCTTGATCGATGCGCATCATGTCCTCCGGTGGTGGCGGGTGGAAAAAAACCGGCGGTAGCCGGTTAATCCATGAATTCTACGCCCTCCCCCTGTGAGCGTAAACTCCGGCATTCCTTTACGAGCGCCTACGCCTTACCATGTAAGGATGAAGGCCTCCGTGACTACCCGCGCCAACCGCGACATCTATACCGTCGCGCGCGTCAACCGCGAAGCCCGGCGCCTGCTCGAAACAGGCCTGCCAATGCTGTGGGTATCGGGTGAAATCTCCAATTTGGCGATGCCGGCGTCCGGTCACTGGTACTTCACACTCAAAGATTCCGATGCGCAGATTCGGTGCGCCATGTTCCGCGGTCGCAACCGTGCGGTGCGCGTTCGTCCGCAAAATGGCATGCAGGTGGTGGTCCGCGGCCGGGTCAGCCTGTACGAGCCACGGGGTGACTATCAGCTGATCGCCGAGCACATGACCGACTCAGGCGAAGGCGCCTTGCAGCGTGCCTTTGAGGCGCTTAAGGCCAAACTGACCGAGGAAGGCATGTTTGATGCTGACCTCAAATCGCCCCTGCCCACCTTGCCCAGGCGAATCGGCGTGATCACTTCGCCGACCGGCGCCGTGATCCGCGACATTCTCAACGTCCTGCGACGTCGCTTCCCCGCCATACCGGTCGTTATC
>CAYGSQ010000120.1:0-8628 GCA_964352435.1 uncultured Gammaproteobacteria bacterium
TTCAATCGGGTCGATGTGACGGATGAAACACTGAGCGACTATCTGCGCATGCGCGGTGGTGGCCTGCATCAGATGCTGCACGTCATTGCGGGCCAGCCGACAGACGGCAGCAGCACTGCGGCTATGGGCGAATGCCTGAGCATTGCACAGCTGCTGCGCGAGGCCCGGGATCCGGCGTACACCAAATTGCCCAATGCCGAGCTTGCACTGCGCGACGGTGACAGCAACGCCGCGTTGGAGAGCCAACTCCAGCAACACTATAGTGAGGCCGCAAACAAGATCGCTGCAACACCATCGAGCTGTGTACCAAGCGCCGTTCATTTTGCATTGACCCAAAAATCCTGGCCCCGAATTTGTGCCACGCCGTTTGGCGAAACCGTTCCATCGGTCGGCGCGTGGCGTACACTGTGGGCGGCCTGGCGCGCGGCCCGGCGCACTCATCATCAAGGACCAACTACGTGACCAAAGACCAATCCATTCCCGTCATCAATCAGCCTTCACTGTCCGACAACGCCCTGCGCGACCGCGTCATATTGGTCACCGGGGCCAATCGCGGTATTGGCCGCAGCGTTGCGCTGCACTGTGCGTCGCTTGGCGCACGCGTGGTGCTAAGCGGGCGCAACATCAAGGGGCTGGAGAAAGTCGATGACCAAATTCGCGAAGCCGGTGGCGCCGCGGCCAGCCTGCTGCCGCTGGATCTGTTGAAGGCAACCATCGATGACTATCGGGCCGCGGCCGCCGCGCTCGATGAGAATTTTGGGCAACTGGACGGTCTGGCGCATGTCGCTGGCCTGCTCGGCGAAATGTCGAGCATTGAACACTACCCGGCCATGACCTGGCACAACGTTATGCACGTGAATGTCAGCGCACCGTTCCTGCTTACGCAGGCGCTGTTGCCACTGATGCGTAAAACGCCAAACAGCGCCATCGTGTTTGCATCGAGCAGCGTGGGCCGCATTGGTCGTGCGCACTGGGGCGCGTACAGCGTATCGAAGTTTGCGACGGAGGGCCTGATGCAAACGCTGGCTGACGAGTGTGACGGACATCCGCGCGTTAACGCGTTGAATCCGGGGGCGACCAGAACCATCATGCGCCGATCTGCCTTTCCCGCCGAGGATCCAACCGTTTTGGCAACGCCCGACGACATCGCGCCGTCCTTTGCCTACCTGCTCAGTGATGACAGCGCGCCCGCCAACGGCGAGACGTTCGACGCGCAGAAACCAAAGAAGAAATAGTCAGTGATGGCGCGACGAATCGCGCGCGCCTAACGTCGACGGAGATAGCGTCCGCCGGTGCGTCCTGTGCGGCGCCGACCAGCCAGTTTTTTGAGACCGGATGACTGATCCGCCGTCAGTTCGGTTGAGCGACCTTGACGCAGATCGCGCTCGAGAATCACATTGCCGTAGCGCACGCGGATAAGCCGACTGACTTTGGCGCCAACTGCCTCAAACAAACGACGAACTTCGCGCTGGCGACCTTCCATCAGTACGACGTAGTACCAGCGATTGGCACCCTCGCCGCGGCCCGGCTGAATGTCGCTGAACTTTGCCAGGCCGTCATCCAGCTCGACGCCCTCTAGCAGCTGATTGAGAGCTTCGCCTTTCAGGTCACCCAAAACGCGAACGGCGTATTCGCGTTCAACTTGCGACGAGGGGTGCATCAAGCGATTGGCCAGATCACCGTCCGTAGTAAACAACAGCAAGCCACTGGTATTGATGTCGAGTCGCCCCACACCAATCCAGCGACCGGAAAGCGGTTTGGGAAGTCTGGAAAACACGGTCGTGCGCCCTTCCGGATCCGACCGCGTGCAGACCTCGCCGACCGGCTTGTTGTACATAAGCATGTAGCAGGAATCGTCATCAAGGGTGAGCTCGAGGGCCTTGCCGTCGAGCGCCAGTTTGTCCTCACTGCCGATACGCTGACCAAGCTCGGCTGGCTCGCCGTTAACCGTCAGACGCCCGGCCCGAATCCAGCGCTCGACCTCACGTCGTGAACCGAGGCCCGATTGCGCAAGCGCTTTGTTGATGCGGACGCCTTCGGCCATAACGCAGCCTAGCTCCGTCCGCTT
This sequence comes from uncultured Gammaproteobacteria bacterium, assembly GCA_964352435.1. Lineage (GTDB taxonomy): Bacteria > Pseudomonadota > Gammaproteobacteria > Steroidobacterales > JBCCMA01 > JBCCMA01. Next base: position 2,069 of record CAYGSQ010000120.1, read on the forward strand.
TGCGCGACGGCCGGTTCAGCGTCTTCATTGTCGGAGTCATCGGCGCCGGCACTCGCCTGCGTCGGTTCGCTATCGTCTTCAGCGGTCGTCGCAGCGATGCCGTCGTTCAAAGATTCCTGCTGCCCGGTCTCCGCGACTTCTTGTTCAGGCGCCTGCCCGGCGGCGTCCTGATCGTCTGCCGCTGGCTCCAATTCAGACTCTGCATCGTCGGCCGTCACTGCCAACGTAACCCCATCTTCTGCGCTGTCCTCGTCGGAACCCTCAACAGGCTCGCCGTCTTCGGATGCGTTTTGCAATGCCGGTGGCAGCTCAAGATCAAACTCAACACTGATGCTGTCAAAATCCTTGAGCTCGGACAGAGCAGGCAGCTCGTCCAGCGTTTTCAATCCGAAGTAGTCCAGGAACTCTTTGGTGGTACCGAGCATCGCAGGACGCCCCGGCACATCACGGTGGCCGACAATGCGTACCCAGCCGCGCTCGAGCAGCGTACGCACAATGTTGGAGCTAACACTCACACCGCGCACGCTTTCAATTTCGCCGCGCGTAACCGGCTGACGGTATGCAACCAGCGCCAGCGTCTCGAGTAACGCACGTGAATATTTGGGCGAGCGCTGACCGCTGAGTCGGCCGAGCCAGTCGCTGTATTGCGTGCGCACCTGAAAGCGAAAACCGCTGGCGACTTTCTTAAGTTCGACCGAGCGTTCCGCGTAGTCCGCCGCCAACTCGTCCAACACCTCGTCCAGTGCTTTGCGCGCAGGCCGTTCATCTTCTTCAAACAGGCGCAGGATATCGTTGATCTCCAACGGCTGTCCGGCACACATGAGCGCAGCTTCTACAATGTTCTTTATCTGTTGATTATCCATCAATTGTCCGACACGGCTTCTTGTTCAATGATTACGGGAGCAGCCTGAATTTCTTCCGGATTTCCGGCCGCTTTAACGTGAATTACGGCGTAGGGCTCGGCCTGCACCAATTCGATAAGGGATTCTTTAACCAGCTGCAACACCGCAAGGAATGTGACCACCACACCCATGCGCCCTTCTTTCGGGTCGAACAAGCGGGTGAAGTCATGAAACTGACGGTCGTTCAGTGAGCTGAGAACATCACCCATACGCTCACGTACCGACAAGGCTTCTTTCTCAACCTGATGGTGCGAGTACATCTGGGCACGCCGCATCACATCGGATAAGGCGTGCAGCAATTCCTTGAGATCGATGTCCGGCAACACCTCAACGACCTCGGCTTCAGGCTCTTCAACCGCCGCCAGAAAATTGTCGCGCTCCATGCGCGGCAGTTCGTCAAGATCGTCCGCTGCTTTCTTATAGCGTTCGTATTCCTGCAACCGACGAATCAGCTCGGCGCGCGGATCATCTTCCTCACCATCTTCCGAGACCGGACGAGGCAACAGCATGCGCGATTTGATCTCGGCCAACATAGCCGCCATGACCAGATAGTCACCGGCAAGCTCGAGCTGCATTTCCTGCATCAGCTCAATGTACTCGGTGTACTGCAATGTGATCTGGGCAATCGGCACATTGAGGATGTCGAGGTTTTGCCGCTTGATCAGGTACAGCAGAAGATCGAGTGGGCCTTCGAACGCCTCCAGGAACACTTTGAGTGCGTAAGGCGGGATGTAGAGATCCTGGGGCAGCTGCGTTACCGGCTCCCCGTCGACGACGGCGAACGGCATTTCACGCTGCTGCGCGCCACCTTCACTAAGCGCGAGCTGGGGCGGCGTCGCCGCCACAATTTCGAGCTGGGGTGCGGCTGCCGCACTATCTGCGTTGTTTTCGCTCACATCAATGCCTTAAAAATAGTCGAGGCGCATGGCACTGCGCACTTCGGACATGGTGTCACGCGCGACATCGCGGGCGGCTTCGCTGCCCTCGCGCACGATGCTGCGTACCAGCTCGGGATCATTTTCATATTGGCGAGCGCGTTCCTGAATAGGTTTGAGTTCGTCGATCACCGCGTCGATGACTGGTTGTTTGCATTCGAGGCAGCCAATGCCAGCCGAACGACAACCTTTCTGTACCCAGTCCTGCGTCGACGCATCCGAATACACTTTGTGCAGATCCCACACCGGACATTTTTCAGGTTCGCCCGGATCGTCGCGCCGTGCCCGCGCAGGATCGGTTTGCATGGTCTTGAGTTTTTTGGCGACGTCGTCAAGCGGCTCGCGTAAACCGATAGTGTTGCCGTAGGACTTCGACATTTTTTGTCCGTCCAAACCCGGCATTTTGGGCACTTGCGTAAGCAGCGCCTCGGGCTCAATCAAAATCGTGCGCCCGGAGCCTTCCAGATGTCCGAGAAGTCTTTCACGATCGGCCAGTGTCAAACTGGCGTGCTCGTTCACCAGTGCCTGACCTGCGGCCAGTGCGCCGGTATTGCCCTTTTCCTGGTAAGCCTTGATGGCCTGCCGATAGGACCGCGCAGCCTTGCTGCCCAGGTTACGAATAGCCCGGTCGATCTTGGCTTCAAAATCAGGCTCGCGACCATAGAGGTGATTGAAGCGACGTGCGACTTCACGCGTGATCTCAACGTGGGCCACCTGATCCTCGCCCACCGGCACGTACTGCGCCTTGTAAATAAGAATGTCGCTGCTTTGCAAAAGTGGGTAACCGAGAAAACCGTACGTCGCCAGATCGCGATCGCGCAGTTTTTCCTGCTGATCCTTGTAGGTGGGTACGCGTTCAAGCCAGCTCAGCGGTGTCATCATCGACAGCAACAGATGCAGCTCGGCGTGCTCGGGTACCAGAGACTGAACGAACAACGTCGACGAGCGCGGGTTGATGCCCGCGGCCAGCCAATCGATCACCATGTCCATGGAGTCGGATTCGATGGACGTCGTGTCATCGTAGTGCGTGGTTAGGGCATGCCAGTCGGCGACGAAAAAGAAACACTCGTATTCGTGCTGCAGCTTGACCCAGTTCTTGAGCGCACCGTGGTAGTTCCCCAAATGCAGCCTGCCGGATGCACGCATTCCGGAAAGCACGCGGCCATTGCCGCCGGCCAGATTGCTCAAGAAATTCTCCTGCGAGGTACTCGCGTCACGTCGGATCAGATAAGCCCGTTAGTTTACCGGCACTGGCTTTTTCTTGCAGCATTGTGACGCTTGCAAAGACATATTTTAGCGCGGCATTTTTCGTCCGAATGTCGGGTGCTAAACCCCTGTGATATCACCTGCCTGCAAGCTCTTGAAAAGCGTCGGTGTTTGGTCGGTACCCTGTGCACTCAAAACGCCCTGCTACTCGAAAAGTGACACGTCTCCGGCCCCGGCACGCAGCACCTCAGGGACCTCGCCCGTCAAATCGACCACACTCGTCGGCTCAAGTCCGCATAATCCACCGTCCACGACCGCATCCACCTGACGCCCCATCCGCTCGACGAGGACATCCGGGTCATTCATGGCGACTTCTTCATCGGGCATTTGGGCCGTGGAACTGATCAATGGCCCACCGTGGCTGGCGAGCAACGCCTGGACAATGGCGTTGTCCGGCACGCGAATACCGATCGTTTTGCGACGTGATTCGAGCAGGCGCTTGGGCACCTCACGTGAGGCCTTGAGGATGAACGTATACGGCCCAGGCGTCAGTTTTTTGAGCAGCCTATAGGCCTGATTGTCGACCCGGGCAAACACGGCAATCTGCGACAAATCGGTGCACAGTAAACTCATGAGCTCGCGCTGGTCTTTTTGCCGGATACGCCGGATCCGCGCAGTCCCCTCGGCGTTGCCAATGTCGCAGCCCAGGGCGTAGCAAGAATCGGTCGGATACACGAGAACACCACCGGAGGCCAGAATGCCCGTGGCTTCAGCGATTCGCCGTGGCTGCGGTGAAACGGGGTGTATTTCGATGCGTTTGGACATAAAGGTTCTAGGCAGATGATCGGGCCGACGTTTTGCACGCTTTGCCGTTGCGCTATGATACACGGCCTTTCACGTCCCCGGTCATTCTGTGCAGAATCTTTTCGTCTTTGGTCCGCTCGCGCTGTTCTTTATTACGTATCAGCTCAGTGACATTTACATGGGCACCATCGTATTGATGGCGTCGACAACTTTGCTGCTTGCCGTTGAGCGAATTCGCACCGGTACGGTCAGCAAGATGCATTTATATGTCACCGGCCTGCTGCTCGTGCTGGGCACGATTACGGTACTGGTACGCGACCCCAAATTCATTCAGTGGAAACTGACGATTATCCATTGGGTATTCGCCGTAATTTTGTTTGCCAGTCAGTGGCGCGGCAAAAAGCCGACGGTGCAGGCGCTCATGGAAATGGCACTGGCCGAGCAATCCCAGGACGAAGACGAGGAACCTTTTGAACTGACCCACGGTCAATGGCGAGGACTGAATACGGCGTGGGCTGTGTACTTTCTTGGGATCGGCTTCCTAAATCTGTTCGTCGCCTATCAGTTCAGCGAAGACATCTGGGTCAAGTTCAAGGTGTTTGGCATTTTGGGGCTGCAGATTATTTTCATGGCCATCACCTTTACCTGGCTGTTTCGTTCAATGAAACCGTCCAGCGACGCTGCGGATGCGGGCAATGAGTGACGAGAATCAACGGTTGCTCAAAGCGCATCGCATTGATGCCGTGGGCCAGATACTGACTCAGGCGTTGGCGGCGCAGCGCGTCGACATTAAGGACGTGACGCACCGACATCGTCGTCATGCCGAGGCGCAGGACGGGCGCGCCCATTTTGAACTCACCGTCGTAAGCGAGCAGTTTGAAGGTCTGGCTACCCTCGCCCGCCACCGCCGCGTCTACGAGGCGCTGGACGACATGATGAAGACGGACATCCATGCACTGGCCATCAAAGCGCTGACGCCAGCACAAGACAACGATCAATAACCACGACATTCACCTAATAGAGGAATTCACATGTCACGCAAAACCACCGCGCTGTGTTGCGCATTTATTATCGGTAGTCTGGCGGCCTGCGCCCCGGGCAATTCACCGAAAGCCCCCGCAGCGCCTGTCGGGCCTACGGCTGGCACGTTTAACGGCAACCCAATTTCACAGAGCGCTGTTGATGCATTTTTGAGCGGCCAGTTCCGCAAAAGTGTCGCAGAGCTGAGCCCGCAAGAACGTGAACGTGGCCTTGATGGCTTTGCTCAAATGATGGCACTGGCCGAGGAAGCGAAAAAACTCAACCTGGCCGCAGACCCGGAAATTGCAGGTCAACTACAGGTTCAGGAAATGAGCACCCTTGCCCGGGCACTGATTACCAGCAAGAGCGAAGACGACCCGATCGATGACGCCAAGGTACAGAGTGCCTATGAGGCGCTGCTCAATACGGGCGAGGCTCGCGAATACAACGCCAAGCACATTTTGCTTGAAACAGAAGAAGCCGCGAATGCCGTTATCGTGAAACTGGACGGTGGCGCGGACTTTGTTGAACTGGCAAAAACCGAGTCAACGGGTCCCAGCGGCCCCAATGGCGGCGATCTGGGCTGGTTTGGGCAGGGCCGCATGGTCGAGCCTTTCTTCAATGCCACCGTTGCGCTTGAGAGCGGCTCGTACACCAAGGCGCCTGTAGAGACGCAATTTGGCTGGCACGTGATTTTGCTTGAACAGACGCGTGATCGCCCGTTTGAAGAAGCCGAGCAGCAGCTGCGCGCCGAAATGCAGCGCGAGTGGATCGAGAGTTATGTAGAGTCACTCCAAAATGCAGCTACGGTCGAATGGAACGCTGCTGAGGCGGCAGAACCCACTCAATAGCCCATTTTCGGAGAATGTGACGTTGTTCACAGATTGTTCAGGGGAGTATGGGTATAAATACTGTGAGTCTTCTCCACGTACCCAGGAAAGGCTCATAACCTCAGAATCCCCCAAACGATGAGGCGAACTCGAGCCGGCAAGGATGCCGGCTTTTTTTTGTCTGAAATTTGGTTTTGCGCAGATTGACAAATAATGTGACGCAGATCACAGTAAAACCGAAATTAAATCTAAAATAATTTGACCCTAGTACAAAAATTCACGTTTGCCACTGTTAGTGTCATTTATTGGCATATATCAGCCCCAACCAATTGTTTTTTGGTCGAGCAATTGGTACCAATTATCAACAGCTTACATGCGACGTTGAATGGGCGATGCAACCGTTTGTCGACGTATGCTGCGACGTCGGATGAGATCCCTGTCTAGGCAAAAACCCCTATATCTCACCTGCACTTAGGTGCAAATCACCCCACATTTTTGCGGTAAATGATTGTCATTGTCGTGCGCTGTCTTGACCTGTTATGGCTAGTGGGACTATTTTCCCATTTGAAGTTATGTGAACAGTTTTTCACGAGCCAACTCAATTTTGTCAGATGGCGGCCAAAATCACGACACCGACGTTAAAAAGGGGCTATTAGCAGCCTACCGTCGTTTTATGGCTCCTCTGGTGAGGATATTGATCAGAAATGGAATTTCGTTCAATGAGTTTGCGGATGAATTACGGGGTGTATATGTCGACGTGGCAGCGTCGGACTTTCCTATTGAAGGTCGTAGCCCATCGGGTACGCGGGTAGCGATCTTAACGGGGTTAACTCGGAAAGAGGTTAAGCGGCAGTTGGAGCGAG
>CAYGSQ010000121.1:0-8594 GCA_964352435.1 uncultured Gammaproteobacteria bacterium
GGCCTCATCGGTCATTGGGAGCGAAGGCGCTTCCAGATGCTGATGATTGGCGGGCGTAGGCGTATTCGGTGTGGCGGGCATGAGTCTCTCTTGGAGCACGCCACGAATTGCGCGGCGCGTTAGGTATTTATCGTGATTTTAAAGTAAATCGTGGCCAGCGCCGGTAAATCCATCACAACGCTGAAAGGTTGGCCATCATGGCCAACCGGCTGGGATTCTAGCAAGCGCGGGGGAGTGCTGTCGCTGCCTTCGAACTCCGTTGACGCCGAGTTGAAAATTTCGCCGTACGCACCGTCGTGGGGCACTCCCAGGCGCAATCCGGCGCGCATAACGGGCGTAAAATTGCTGATGCACACAATCAGCTCACGTTGGCCACCGCGGCGCGCAAACGCAAAGATGCTCATGTCGCGATTTTCCGCCATTAGCCACGCAAATCCTTGCGCCTCCACGTCCAGTCGATACAGGGCCGGTTCGGAGCGATACCGCTCATTGAGTGCGCGGACCGCGCGCTGCACACCCCGGTGCCCGGCGTCATTCAAGATGCCCCAGTCCAGCTCGCCGTCAAACTGCCATTCGCGCCGCTGGGCGATCTCCGCCCCCATAAACAGGAGTTTTTTGCCCGGGTGGGCGTACATGAATGCGTAATAGGCGCGCAATGTTGCCAGCTTGATCGCCATGCTGCCGCCGATGCGCTCAACCAAAGAGCGTTTGCCGTGGACAACCTCGTCATGGGACAGCGGCAAAATGAAATTTTCGCTGAACGCATAGATCAGGCCAAAGGTCATCTTGTCATGATGATGCTTGCGCGCGATCGGGTCCTCGGCCAGATAGTTGAGCGTGTCGTGCATCCAGCCCAGATTCCACTTGTAGCTGAACCCCAGGCCGCCCGAATAAGTAGGACGAGACACCATAGGCCAGGCCGTGGACTCTTCCGCCATCGTCACCCCGCCCGCTGCGTGCACACGATCATTGAGTTCGGCAAAAAACTGGATGGCTTCCAGGTTTTCATTGCTGCCGTGCTCATTGGCGACCCACTCTCCGTCTTCGCGCGAGTAGTCCAGATACAGCATCGACGCGACGGCATCGACGCGCAGCGCATCCACGTGGAATTCCCGGATCCAGTACAGCGCGTTCGCGACCAGATAGTTGCTGACCTCGCGCCGGCTGAGGTTGAAGATCAGTGTGCCCCAGTCGACATGCGCGCCGCGTTTGGGGTCTTCATGCTCGTAGAGGCTGGTGCCGTCGAAGCGGACCAGCCCGTGTTCGTCGCGCGGGAAATGCGCGGCAACCCAGTCGACGATCACGCCAAGCTCGCGCTGATGGGCGCGATCAATCAAAGCGCGACAGGCGTCAGGATCGCCAAAACGGCAGGTGGGTGCGTACAAACCAATTGGCTGATAGCCCCACGATCCGTCGAACGGGTGTTCGTGTATGGGCATCAGCTCGATATGCGTAAAGCCCATATCGACGACATAGTCGATAAGATTGTCGGCCAGTTCTGCATAACTGTACGGGCGGTGATCGTCTGCGTGGCGCTTCCACGAGCCCAGGTGCACTTCATAAATACTGATGGGTTCATTCAGTGCGCTGCGCGTGCTGCGCGATGCCATCCAGTTGTCGTCTTGCCAGTCGTATTCGCTGTGAAATACGCGTGCTGCATTGCCCGGCGCCGGCTCGCAGTAGCGCGCGAGCGGGTCGGATTTTAACGGCAGCAACTGACCGTGCGCATCGAGTAATTCAAATTTGTACAGTTCGCCCTGACCGACCCCCGGCAGAAAGATGTCCCATATACCGGCTTCGAGATGCTTACGCATCGCGTGAACGCGGCCGTCCCAATTATTGAACATGCCCACGACGCTGACGCGTGCGGCGTTGGGTGCCCACAGCGCAAAGTGCACGCCTTCGACGCCGTCAATCGTCATGCGATTGGCGCCGAGTTTGTCGTACAGATATTCGTGTGTGCCCTCGCCAATGAGATGCAGGTCGAGCGGGCTCAGTGGCGAACCAAAACGGTACGGGTCTTCATAGTCGCGTTGGTGCCCGTCGTGATACTCCGCGCGCAGGCGATAGGGCGCGGGCCCCGGGAGCTCACCGACAAAGACGCCCTCGGGGTGCAGTCGCTGCATGGGTGCGAGTACCGTGCCCTGGGGATCGACAATGCTGAGCGTTTTTGCCGTGGGCGCGAAGCCGCGCACAACCATCGCGCCGTGATCGTCGTGATGGCACCCGAGCAACGCAAAAGGGTCGCTGCAGTGGCCGCGTATCAGCTGCGCCAGTTGACGTGATAAATCCTGCTCGCTCACAAAGTCCCGTCCGCATAAAGTTTTTGTACGTGCGCCGCGGCCATGTCATGTACCGATGTGCCGCTACGCGCCGCATTGACGCACAATTGACGCCACGTGTCGCCCCCGGCCCGGCACGACGCACAGGCGTCGGCGAACGTTCTAACCATACCGCGTTTACCGCCTGCACTTCGGTCAATTCGCCAGCCGTTGTGGCCAGGACTGACGGCCGCATGCAATCCACCGGTGTTATGCACCATGCAAGGGCGTCCTGCATTGAGCGCGGCGAGCGCCTGGGCGGCCCCCGGCGCACTTGCGGGCAGTACCAGATGAAAGTCGCCCGCGCGGATCAGACTCTCGGCGAGCTTTGGACTGTCGCCCTCCAGAAACACCAGTTGCGGCTGACGCGCAGCCACGCCGTTTAAAAATCGCTCCGCGTCGTTCGTCGCCGAACCCTGCATGATCAGTCTCTCATTGCCGCCAAGCGTTGCGAGCGCGGCGTCGAGTATGCTCGGCGCAGATGGGTGCGGTGCGCTGAGCAGCGCCAGCTGGTTGTCGTCAAATGGCCCGACGGCGGTGGCGATCAAAGATGGTCGTTTGCTGCCCAGGCTTGCCAGCGCCTGCTGCGCCAGAAAGTGCGACGTACGCAGGTGCCTTGTCTGGCCCATGCGCGTTTGATTGTGTTGGCGCATGGCATTGAGCGTGTCGCGCCAGGCCGCACGTCGCTGTGGCGTTTTGCGTGGGAAGCCGCCTTCATCAATTACGGCGATCCGCTTGTGCCTGGCTTGCTGTGCGAACAAGTCGCCGAGTCCTTCGCCATGGGTACCGCGCACGTCGCGAGCAAAGCGGGTCGACGGCACGCAGACGGCGTCGGCGAGACGCAGCGCACCTGCAACCGGGTTCACGCAGTCTGCATACGATGGATCCACCACCGCGCGGCGTGAAATGGCCAGATCCGGGAACCAGGCGCGCAGCGATGAGTCGTGCAATGACAGTGGCCGCCGCCCTTGTACGGATACGGAATGGACCGTGTACACCGTCCGAATATTTTTCAGAACAACGTACTGCGGATCAAACTCCCGCAGCATAAAGTAGAATGCCGCATGCCAATCGTGTGCGTGCACAACGTCAGGCGCGTCGCGCAGGTTTGCAACATAGGCGGCCGCAGCAGCGCCGAAAAACGCGAACTTGGTGGCATCCGTGGCAAACGGGGAATCGGGTGCATCATTGCAATAAATCTGCCCCTGCGCGTGGGGCGCAAAATCTGGATGTTCAAGCGCGATGTGTGCGACGCCGGTCGCAGGCTTGTCCACCTGTACGGCAACAACCTCCAGATCTGCGCCGCCGAAATTGACCTCCAGTGCCTCGCCTTTGGCGTTGGCATGCAGGCCGTAACCGGGTGTGACGACGGTGACACTGACTCCGGCTTCGTGCAGGGCATCGGCCAGCAGGCGCAAGGCATCGCCCAGCGGCGAGCAGCGCACATCCGGCGCATATTCGGCGCTCAGTAGTACGACGCGAAGTGCTGACACAAGAGTGCGCTTGGTGACGTCAGCGCGTGAAGTGCAGGTTCTGGCCCAGCATATCCGGGGTGACCAGTGTGAGGCCCGAATCCGTTACGCGAAAGCCACGCGCTTTGTCTTCTTCGGCGTTGTGTCCGATGCGGGTGCCGTACGGAATCACCGAGCCGCGGTCAACGATGGCCCGCTTGATGTGACAGTGTTGGCCGATTTCGCAGTCGGGCAGAATGACCGAGTCTTCGATGGTGCTGTACGAATGAACATGACTGTTTGAGAACAGCAGTGAACCACGCAGTGCGGCGCCCGAAATCACGCAGCCGCCTGAGACCATTGAGTCGACGGCCATGCCGCGTCGCTCGTCGTCATTGAAAACAAATTTGGCGGGCGGCGCCTGTCGTTGATGCGTAAACACCGGCCACTCGTTATCGTACAGATTGAACTCGGGGGTGACAGCGCATAGTTCCATGTTGGCTTCATAGTAAGCATCCAAGGTGCCGACATCGCGCCAATAGGCCTGATTGCCGGTCTTGGGATCGCGCAGTGGATAGGCTTGAATATTGTATTTGCCGATAATCGAGGGAATGATGTTGCGGCCGAAGTCGTGCTGCGTCTCCGGGTCGTCGGCGTCTTTGATCACCTGCTCGTACAAGAAACGCGTGTTGAATACATAGTTGCCCATCGACGCCATGCACGTATCTGTTTTGCCATAGGTGGGCGTCGGGTTTTCCGGCTTTTCATCGAATGCGGTGACGCGACCGTGCTCGTCAACGGTCATGACGCCCAGTTGTCCGGCGGCCTCCTCGATAGGGACTTCAATGCAACATACGGTCATGTCTGCACTGGCGCTGGCGTGATGCGCGAGGAGCGGGCCGTAGTCCATTTTGTAGACGTGGTCGCCGGCTAATATCAGCACCATGCGTGGTTCGTGCGTGCGAATAATGTCGAGGTTTTGGTAGATGGCGTCGGCTGTGCCGCGGTACCACTCGCCACCGATGCGCTGCGACGCTGGCAAGATCTCGACAAACTCGCGCGTGCCCGCATGAAATTGACTCCAGCCGTGAACCAGATGTCGAATAAGCGAGTGCGCCTTGTACTGGGTGAGCACGCCTATGCGGCGTACGCCAGAGTTAATGCAATTGGATAGTGCAAAATCGATGATGCGGAATTTGCCACCAAAGTATAACGATGGTTTCGCGCGCCACTCGGTCAGCTCGTGCAAGCGACTGCCCTGACCGCCCGCGAGGACCAGCGCAAGTGTCTCGCGCGTGAGGCGGCTGACGTTGCGACCATCATCCAACTCATTTTGCATGTTCGTTAAATCCATAGTTGTTCTTTATTTTGGTGTGGTCGTCTAACAATAGGCGCTCGTCGCGCTGAAATAAAGTCAGGGTGCAGCCAGGCGCCCACTGTTTTGAACCATGGCGTAAATCGCGCTGCACAATGCATCGTCGATCTGTTCCTGCTGCAGTCGCCAACGCCAGTTGCCGTTCGTTGTGCCTGGCGTATTGAAGCGCGCAGACGTGGGCAATCCGAGGTAGTCCTGCATGGGCGCAATGGCGTAGCGCGCACGTGTATTCATCGCCATCGCAATCAAGTCCATGTGCATGGATGCCTGATCGCCGCCGGTCAGTTCCAGGACGCGTCTTTGGCGATACGCGACATGTTCTGCATTGGTTTCGCCGTGTCCGCTAAACCAGCTCACCGTAGTATCGTTGTCGTGTGTGCCGGTGTAACAGACGCGGTCTTCTTCCACGTGGTCGGGATGAAAGTCCGGTTCATCCAATAGAAACTGGAGAACGGCCATGCCGGGCAATTGATAGCGTCGCCGCAGTTCATTGACCGGTTCCGTGATGACGCCCAGGTCCTCCGCGATGATCGGCAGTCCCTCAATTGAGTCTTTTAGTGCATCAAATAGTGCGTTACCAGGGCCGGTTACCCAGTGGCCGTTGCGCGCGGTGAGTTCGGCGGCGTCGATCGACCAATAGGCCTCGAAGCCACGGAAGTGATCGATGCGCACCAGATCGGTCAGTGTGCTGGCGTGCTGCATGCGCTGAATCCACCACGCGTAGCCTTGTTGCGCATGCACGTCCCACGCGTAGAGGGGGTTGCCCCACAGCTGGCCATCAGCGCTGAAATAGTCGGGCGGCACGCCCCCAACCGCTGTCGGGTGGCGCTGGTCATCGAGTTGAAACAAGTCGGGACGTGACCACGTATCGGCGCTGTCGTACGCGACGTAAATGGGCACATCGCCGATCAGCTGGACGCCTTTGTCGTTCGCGTATTGGCGCAATGCCTGCCATTGCTCGAAGAACCAGAACTGAATCACTTTCTCGCGCGCCAGTGCCTTGAGCTGGGTGACCGCCAGGCGTTCGCGGGCCACGGGATTGGCGGTCGCCAGTGCGGCTGGCCAGTTGTACCACGGCGCCTCGCGCAGCAGGTTTTTGAGGACGCGGTAGTCTGCGTAGTCATCGAGCCAATGCGCGCCATGGGTCTGCGCAAAGTGATCGAAAGCCGCTGTGTCTTTCGCCTTGGAGCGAGCAATAAATCGATCGGCGGCGGTGTTTAGCAGCGTGGTCTTGGCCGCGATCACTTCGCCAAACAGGACCTCGTCCAGATCGCCGTCAGGCAGTTGCTCGAGCTCTTCACAGGTAATCAGCCCGCGTTCGTGCAACGCGGGCAAATCGATCAACATTGGGTTGCCGGCAAACACGGACAACAGTTGATAAGGCGAGTCGCCGTAGCCAGTGGGCCCGGTAGGCAGCACCTGCCAGATGCCCAAACCCATGTTCGCTATCTGATCAACGAACCACCGCGCGGATGCGCCGATGGTCCCAATGCCGTAAGGATCTGGAAGTGACGTGATGTGCAAGCACACGCCAGCACGGCGTGCGTGGGAAGACGGCATGAAACGGATCCTTGCGCGGTAGGTATTTGCACCTGACTCCATGTTTTATCACAGACGGGCGACGATAGGGTGTCTCCTTGTCGCAATTACGCGGCGAGCGGTTCGGGTTTGGGTCGATCGAGGTCGCGCAAGGCCTGTGCGACCTGCGACTGCACCTTGGCGACGGCGTGTTCTTTGACTGGCCCATAGCCGCGAATGTCCATTGGTGCGCGGGCGATGTCGCCCCAGCGTTGTGCCGGTGACGAACCGGGCTGTGCGACCATGCGCTCGATCAGATCGTCGAACCAGCCAATCAACCCTCGCTCCATGCGGCGCTCGGCGGTGTAACCGAACGGGTCCAGGGGACCGCCGCGCAACCGCTTGAGTCGAGCCAGCAGGCGCATCGGCCCCTGCATCCATTGGCCAAATTCCTTTTTGCGCGGTCGACCGCGCGCATCTTTGCCCAGCGGCAGCAGCGGCGGCGCCATGTGATAGTGGACTTTATAGTTGCCTTCAAACTGCTCGGCCAGTTCGTCGAGAAAGCCGGATTTGATATGCAGTCGCGCGACTTCGTATTCATCCTTGTAGGCCATTAGCTTGAACAACGAGCGCGCCACGGCCTGCGTGAGCGCATGCTTGCCGTCCGTATCAATGGCCTGAATTCGCGCCACCTGGTCACGATAGCGCTGTGCCCAGGCGGCGTCTTGATAGTCCGTGAGAAATTGGGCGCGCTCCTCGATCATGTCGGCAAGCGAAATGGTGGATTGCGGCTTTTGGCCCAACGCATCGCTGAGCATCGAGGGCTCGGCCGCGGCCACACGTCCGAACGCGAGCGCCCGCAGGTTTTGTTCGATGGCTACACCGTTCAGTTCGACGGCACGCTCCAAAGCGCCCAGTGAGATTGGCACCAGACCACGTTGCCAGGCGAACCCGAGCAACATGACGTTGGCGAACACACTGTCGCCCAGCAAGCGTTCTGCCGCGTCGTTCGCGTCGAAACTCTCAACCATCCCGCTGCCGGCAACCCGTTCGATAGCACCCAGTCGCGCGGGCACTGCGAGGTCTGCGTCGCGCTGGCGGACGACATCGCCGGTCGGCATTTGCGCGGTATTGACGATCGCACGCATGCCTGGGCGATAGGTCGACGACGCCTTGGGTGATGCACTGACAACGACGTCGCACCCGATCAATGCGTCGGCGCTGCCCTGATCGATCCGCACCTGATGAATATCATCCGGGTCCGCGCCGAGTCGAATAAAGCTGAGCACCGGACCAAATTTCTGCGCAAAGCCGGTGAAGTCGAGTACCGTTGCGCCGAGCCCGTCGAGGTGGGCCGCCATGGTGACCAGAGCGCCCACCGTGACCACGCCGGTGCCACCGACGCCGGTGACGAGCAAATTGTATGGTTGATCAAGCGTTGCCGGCGTGGGCGGCTCGAGATGTTTGGCCGCTCCAATGATGTCGAGTTTCCGGGCGCCTTCTTTACGCCGACGGGTTGCGCCTTCCACCGTTACGAAGCTGGGGCAAAAGCCATTGAGGCACGAAAAGTCCTTGTTGCAGTTGGACAGGTTGATGCGCCGCTTGCGACCGAAGCGTGTTTCGCGCGGCTCAACGCTCAAACAGTTCGATTCAACTGAACAGTCGCCGCAGCCTTCACAGACCAGTTCGTTGATCAGCACGCGCCTGCTGGCGCGGGGGGCCATGCCGCGCTTGCGGCGGCGGCGCAATTCGGTGGCGCAGACCTGGTCGTAAACGATGACGCTGCAGCCGCGGGTGTCCCGCAATTCACGCTGCAGCGCATCCATATCGTCACGGTCCCGGACCTTGATGCCGGGCAAGGGACGCGCGTCATAGCGAGACGGGTCATCCGCCACCACCTCGATGCGCGCAACGCCCTCGGCGCGCAAT
>CAYGSQ010000122.1:0-8471 GCA_964352435.1 uncultured Gammaproteobacteria bacterium
GGCCAAACCCGTTAACTCGTCGTAGCGGGCCTGGTAGGCAAGCTGGTCAGTCATCGCCCGACTTTCGGTTACATCATTGGCCAGCAGCACGAGATACTTGAGTTGACCATCCGCATCGTGAATCGGTGCAGGATGGAAATTGATTCGACGTGCGCCACCATCGTGGGCATGGCAAGTTACCTCCATACTCGAGGCCGAGGACTGCTCCGTCGCGCAGCTGGTTAGGAATGCCTGCAGTTGATCGCGATCTTCCGGTGCTACGATTTTTAGCAATGGCGTGCTGCCCTGACCGTCTGCAGTTGGCCAGAACAATGCCGTCATCTTCGGATTGGCGTCGTACACGAGCCATTCGGTATCCACGAGCGCCATACCAATGGGTGAATTGTGATAAGCCTGCTGAAAACGCGCCTCCACTTCTTCACGCCGTTCATCGGCCTTAAGCCGCTCCTGGATTTCGCTGCTGAGTTGCCGATTGGTCTGCTCCAGCTCGCGTCGACCCGCTTCGATTGATCGGGTCCGATCCTCAACTTGCTGGCGCAAGCGCTGGTTCATGTTCGCAATCGCGCGCAAGCGCAACCGGACAGCGGACCATGACGCCAGCGACAACAGCATGATTACCAGCGCCTGGAACCACAATGTTTGCCAATAAGGCGTGGGGACCGTGAATGACCAGGCCGCCGAGTCGCTCCATTCGCCCTCAGGCAAGCGGGCGCGAACCGTGAACGTATACTCACCCGGCTCGAGATTGGAATAGGTGTTCGAGGTGGTGGTGGTGGGCGCACTCCATTGTTCTTCGTTGCCGTCGAGTCTGTAGCTGTATTCAATGCCGCTGGGCCTTTGAGTCGATACGGCCGTGTAGCGAACGCGTGCCGTACGTGCTCGCATTCCGTGGGCTTCATGAATTTCGCCATCGGCGTCCCGGCCGCCAAGGACACTCTCGACGATAAACGGCCTGGGCGTCGCGACATCGGCCATGGGCAGACTGACATCCATCAGCGTTACGCCGCTCGTGGTGCCAATCAACAGATTTTTTTCGCCGCCAAAATAAACCGCATGCGCCTTGGACTCAATCGCGACGAAACCGTCAAGTGCCGAGTAGTGGTCCAGTAAATCACGCTGAATGTCGTAGCGGTAAGCACCGCGGCCCGTGGCCAGAACAACCGTACCATCGGGCAAGGGTTGCGCCGAATGCACCGTGCTTCCGTTGAGCCGGTCTTTTTCGATAACCCGGCTCGCACGCCCATTGACGATACGCAGCAAATCACCCTGCACACCGGACATCCAGACTGCCGTACCGGCACCTTTGCCCGTGGCCACAACGTGCATAAAAAACTCTTGATCCAATTCGCTGATCGGCACCACCAATTCGGGACGGGCCGCCGGATCACGAATGTCCATGCGAAAAAGGCCTTCGTAGTTGGCCGAGAACCACAGCACGCCGTCATCAGCAATGTCCAGCCCATAGATCGACGCGCCCTTACCCACCTCGTAAGAAGATTCGACGCCCGTCCTTGCATCAAACACGGTAAGCGTGCCGTCATAATGACCCACCCAAAGACGGTCTTCCTCGTCAACGATGGACCCAGGCGTTACATTTTGATCATCGCCCAGGGTCCATTTGATCGTCGTCGATTCAACGTCGATACCGTATGTGGGGCTAAAAACCTGCGCGATCCAAAGGGTGCTTTGGTCACGGGAAAGCGCCAGCGAGCGAATTTCCCGGCGAGGGATTCCCAACTGATCAGATACGTTGGTTTGCACGCCGTCGCGATCTACTTGTACGAGACCCTGGCTGGTGCCAAACCAGTATGCGCCCCGAGCGTCTGGCAGGATCGAGAAGACCTCCGGGCGAATGCCATCCGACTCAAGCGGAAAGTGCCGGAATCGCGGGCCCAAATAGCGGGCGAGCCCACTGCGGATGGGCACCCAGAGTACGCCCTCCTGGTCATACATGGCTGCCGCCGTATTGACCGCGGGCGCGGCCCCGCTCGTTGGCAACATCGGTGTTGCGTCGGGCTGGCCGTAGGGCACCATGCCCCGGCCGTCGAGGAACACCCAATGCACCTCGCCGTCTTTGAGAACCAGACCAGAGACCCGGGTGCCGTAGCGCACCTCATCCCACACAAGTTGCTCATCGGCATCGAGTCGACCGACGCGCCCATCCCGGTGACCGACCGCAATTTGCCCCGCGTCATCCGAACTTAGAACGGACGCGCCTTCTGCCAGCAACTCGAATTCTGGTGTTTGGCCCGGCGTGTATCGGTGGAGGCCGTCCGGCGCCATGATGTAAATGACCCCGTTACCGCGGGAGGCCAACGTCAGCACGTCTTCGGGCGCCCCTTCTATGCGAGACAGACCGGCATCCATGTTGTTCAGGTCCAGGCGGCGCAAGCCACCTGGCTGGGTACCATAATAAAGCGCGTCGCCAACCGTCAGCAGCGCCCGTGAGACGCCCCGTACATTTTGATCCGGTTCAAACGTCTGTACGACACGACTGTTCTCGAGGAGAGTTAGACCGCCTGCAGCATCGCCGGCCCACACGCGATTTTGGGCATCGGCCATCACGGCCTGGATCAAGTTCTGCCGCAGGCCCTGGCTGGTGGTAAAGCTCTGGAACGTGCGTCCGTCAAATCGGTTTAGTCCGGCAAAGGTGGCGATCCAGAGAAATCCGTCCTGATCCTGCGTGACGCCGGAAACCGTTTTCTGGTTAAGACCTTCCTCGATTGAGTAGAGCTTGAACTGCGGCTGCGCCGCCATGGGCAAATCGCTGGCGAGCGACGTTGAGCACGCCAGCGCCAGCGTGAAAAATAGACAAAACTGTTGTGTTGACGGCATGGATTGAGTTTGCGAGTTCTACTAACCACTGTAGCGGCAGCAAACACGGCAGCTGTAGGGCACCGGAGACACTATTTCGGCGTCAGAATCCAACGGATAAGCAGCATAAACGTTAAAATCTAAGCTCGCTCCTGTTGATGCAATGAGAGCGACAACGTGTCTTTTCATGTGCGTTTCCGGCGCGGAACCCGGCAGGTTCGTCACATCTTCTGTCTCTTCAAAATGCCAACAATGTACTCTGACCCCATTTTCTACGAGCCGAAAGATACCCAGATCGATCGCATTGATTACGCCATCGTTGTTGACGTCCGCATCGCAGGCATTGCCGTAGTCACCCCCATCCGAATCAACCTGAGTGCTGTTGGCAGTACCCTCAGGGAAGCTGCGTTCAGCAATTGGTCATCGGCTGCGGCGTGAAACGGGAAAGCAAAGATCTACGGCCCGGGACCATTAAGTTGTCAGAACGAATCGAAATTGATGGGGGAAGGCAGGTCTTTTTATTCGGTCGGTGACCGCGGTACTGCCAGGCGCCTATTGGCGGCGCCAACAGACGGCACTATTCCACTGTGCGACGCGGTTACTTGACTTGGAAAAAACAACCTCTACGATCACACGCATAGAACTATGGAATAGTGATGGCACTTGCATCCACCTGATGCAAGCGCTTGGGCTGGGCAAATGGATTTGACTATGCTTTTTGCGTTGCGGCAGCCACGACTGCTCGATGCGCCACCCGCGATAGCGGAGTTAGCTGACCATGGTCAGCTGCTGATGGAGTTCATCCCTGGTTCAGTAGGAGAGATGAATGCCTGCTGCCCAACCTCATCCTGAAGAAGCGTCTCGGCAAAGGGCCCTTGACCGGCTCGGGTTGCTCGATACGGATCCGGAGGCGATGTTTGACAGTATCGTCGAACTCGTTTCAGAGTTACTGGACGTGCCGATTACGCTCCTGAGTTTTGTGGACAAAGACCGGCAGTGGTTCAAATCTCGCATTGGCATCGAGATAACGGAAACGGATCGCTGCCACGCATTCTGTGCGCATGCCATTCTCGATGCTTCCCAACCACTGATCGTGGAAGATGCAACAACGGACCCCCGGTTTCTGGATAACCATCTGGTCACCGGCGAGGCCGCTATTCGCTTCTACGCGGGCGTAACAATCCAGGCTCCTGACTGTGATCTTCCGCTGGGAACCTTGTGCGTTATCGATCAGAAGCCTCGTCAGATTTCTGCCAAAGACCTTGAGATATTGAAAAAACTGGCCAAACAGGTAGAACACCTTTTGGCTATGCGTGCCCTGGCTATCAGCAAGGAGACGATGAGCTCCGCCCTGGTGGAGTCCGAAGCACTGGTTCGCGGCATTATCGACAACAGCCAGACGTTCGTCGGGCTATTGAAGCCAGACGGCACGCTGATTGACGCGAATCGCCCGGCGTTGGAGGCAGCCAATGTTGACGTCGCTGAAGTCTTTGGCAAACCATTCTGGAAAACCCCGTGGTGGGATCACTCAAAAGACTTGCAGGAACGCTTGCGCATGGCAATCCTTCGGGCAGCCTCGGGCCGGGCGGATAGATTTGAAGCAACTCATCCAATCGGCAACGGGAAAGCTATTGATGTCGACTTCAGCTTGTCTCCTATTGTCGTCAACGGAAAGGTTGTGTATCTGGTGCCTGAGGGTCGTGACATCACGCTACTGAAACAGCGGGAACGCGAGAGCGCACGATATCTGGCGAGTTTGGAAGAGACGAATAATGACTTGAAGCAATTCGCCTACATTGCGTCCCACGACCTTCGCTCGCCCTTGCGTGGCATTGCACAGGTAACGAGCTTTATTGAGGAGGACGAAGAGGACAATATTTCCGAGGCGTCGAAAGGGTTGTTTCAAAAAATTCGGACGCGTATCCAGCGCATGGATCGTCTGCTGGATGACCTCCTTGCCTACGCTCGCGTCGATCGTTCCGCTAAACCGCCAATGGAATTTAGCAGCGGTGATTTGGTCTCTGAAATTATGGAGATGCTTACGATCCCTGACGGGTTTAACGTGCAGGTCCCAGCCAACATGCCGGCCCTTTCCGGTCACGCCACTCCGCTGCGGCAAGTGCTATTGAACTTGATCAGCAACGCGATAAAGCATCACGACAAAGACGCGGGACAAATTACGCTTACAGTGGCGGATCGAGCGGAGTTTTTCGAGTTTCGCGTCACGGATGATGGACCCGGCATCGAGCAAAAGTACCATGAGCAGATCTTCGAGATGTTCAAGACACTTAAATCGAAAGATAGCGTCGAAGGGAGCGGTATGGGGCTAGCCATTATTCAAAAAATGGTCCGTCGATATGGCGGCAAAGTGGCGGTAGAATCCACTCCTGGCAACGGCACCACCTTCGCCTTTACCTGGCCGAAAGAACTGGAAACTGACGCCAACTAAGGCGACGTTGCGATCAACCTGCCGGCACCCTTTAACTACATCGAATTTTTCTACAATCCGGTGCGCCATCATGGTAACAATGATGGCCTGTCCCCGGTGGCCTTCGAAAGAAGGCATTTTGGGAAGTTAGCGGCTGTCTAGATTAGACGGGGCAGACCATTATCCATAAGCGGTTACTTATGGACGTCCATGAGGGTTAATTGTTAGGGGTCGCATACACATCGGCAGGCAGTGACAGCGGCCTTGGGCGAAGGTTACGAATATCGACACTGGGTGGTCACCATCCCGATAACGGTCATTTTTTACGTTGTGATGGATTGGTCAGTTGGCCTCGAAGGAGAAAAGGAACCGTCCTGGACCGCCCTCCTAATTTTCCCGGGCGTTCTCGTACTCGTTCTTTGGATAAGTTTGGCAATCGGCGTTAAGCGCTGGCACGATCGGGGCAAAAGTGGTTGGATGATTTTTATCGGATTGATTCCCATAGTCGGTCCGATCTGGACTCTCGTGGAGTGTGGCGGTATTCGTGGAACCGTGGGGCTCAATCAATACGGTTCTGACCCAACCTAAGCTGAATGTCACGCCAGAACAAAGCATCACTTGCGTATCTGCTCAAAAGCCGACGTCGTTTACTGAGCAGGTACCCATAAGTCAGTTCAGTTGACTAATTATTGATGCCAAAAGCCCTTTGTTGGTAAGCGATCGATAAAAGGCGTACTGGAAGCGCTGCGGGCATTGGCACCGGATTGACGGTGACCGACCGATCGTCAGCACGATGTGTCACGTCGATAAGAGGCGCAATCCTTCGGAGCCCAGTCCATTTAATCACCCAATGTGCTGTCGAAAACTTTTCCAGTTGTTGCACGATCGGCTGTCTGCTTTGTACTCAATCGAGTGGAGACGTTATGCCACACCCCTTAGGTCATTGTTTTATATGGACAATCGACGGATCGGCCCGGCCCCGGCACGAATATTGCTGCCTTATCTATAATTAGATGTACCGCGACCAAGATCGCAGGCCACCAACAAGCCGTTGCTGTAGAAGCGTCAGATTCATAACAGCACTCATTTGTCAGACTGCCAAGGGTCAACAATGAATAAATTGAGCGAGCTCAAAGCTCTGTTCCTCATGGGTGTCTTCGCCTATTCCCCATTTGCGTTGTCGCAGTTCAACTACTCCGTTTACGACGGTGACTATAATCAGCTCCCTGATTTCACCGCGCTCGCACCCATAGCAAGCGGGACCAGTGACGTTATCGCGCTTAGCGTAACGACTCAGACCGAGACGTTCGGTCTGGTCTTCACCAATCAGATTACCGTTTCGGCAGCCGACACCTACACGTTTCAAACAACGTCGGATGACGGGTCAAGGGTCTACATCGGCGGCACTCTGGTAGTCGACAACGACGGCCTGCACGCACCGGTCACCGTTGGTGGTCAGGTGTTTCTGAATCCTGGCGTCTATGACCTGCGCGTTGAGTTTTTCGAGAAGAACGGCGGCGAAGTCCTGGACGTTTTCTATCGAGCCTCCAGCGGCGGCTTCCTGCCGATCCCGGCCAATGGCGAACTGGAAGTGGCGGACATCACGGAGTTTGGTCAGTGGGGCGACGTAATCCAGTGGCCGCATATCGCTATCTCGGCGGCCAACTTGCCCGACGGGCGCGTGCTGACCTGGTCATCAACGGAGACCGACTCGTTCCCTGCCAACCGCGAATTTACCCATTCGTCGATTTTCGATCCGGTCACCAACACCTTCTCGAGCATCGACAACAACTTCCACGACATGTTTTGCGCGGGCGTTGCGACGCTTGAAGACGGCCGCATTGTCGCGTCTGGCGGTAACCCGGACGATCGTCGCACGAGTACCTTTAATCCTGACAATATGAACTGGTCGGCGCTGCCCAATATGTTTGACCTGCGCTGGTACGCCACCAGCGTGACGCTGCCAAACAACGAAATCTTTGCCACGTTCGGCAAGTCGGCGGGCAATCGCTCTGAGAAATATAGCCCGCTGGAAAACCGCTGGATCCGCACGCCGAACGCGACGATGCAAACACTGCTCGACGAGCACAACAGCATTGGCGGTCTGGAGTGGTTCCCGCAGCTGGCCGTGCAACCGAACGGCCGCGTTTTCCACGGTGGCCCAACGCCAACCTTGCACAGCTTTGACCCGGTCAGCGGCGCGGACAATCAGGTCTTCGGTCAGCCGACCGGATCGCGCGCCAGAAAATGGGGCAACGTGGTTACCTATGATGTCGGCAAAGTCATGCTGATAGGCGGGAT
Organism: uncultured Gammaproteobacteria bacterium; assembly: GCA_964352435.1. Classification (GTDB taxonomy): domain Bacteria; phylum Pseudomonadota; class Gammaproteobacteria; order Steroidobacterales; family JBCCMA01; genus JBCCMA01. The sequence goes on from CAYGSQ010000122.1 coordinate 7,544, forward strand.
GGACCCGCGTGAAACCGAACGGACCCTGGTGACAAACGTCTTCCTGGCCGATCTCAACGGCCCCGCGCCGGTGATCACCCAGGGTGCGCCGATGAATTATCCCCGTGCGCTGAGCAACTCCGTGACCCTGCCCAATGGCGAGGTGCTGGTGATCGGCGGCAACGTGTCGGGCCAGAACTTCTTCGACGGCGGTTCTATTTTCCCGGCAGAAATTTACAGCCCGCAGTCCAACACCTGGCGGGTCGTGGATTCGATTTCCATCCCGCGTAATTACCACTCTACGGCGTTGTTGATGAAAGACGGCCGCGTACTATCGGCCGGCGGCGGCGCGTGCGGCACGGGCTGTGCAGCGAACCACCTCGATGGCCAGATTTTCACGCCCGCGTATCTTTTCAACAGTGACGGTTCGCTTGCGTCGCGACCTGCTCTGTCGAACGTACCACCGGTGGTCGGTACCGGCGGCAGCTTCACCGTTGCGGCTGGCGCGGACACCGTACGGTTCTCGATGGTGCGCCTGTCCGCAACCACGCACCACGTCAACACCGATCAACGGTATCTGCCCGTGTCTTCGGTCAACAATGGCGACGGCACGTTTACGTTGACCTTGAACGCCAACCCGAATGTACTGATCGCCGGCAACTACTGGCTGTTTGCCGTGAATGGCAATGACACGCCGTCCATTGGTCAAACGATGCAGGTACAGCGCAGCTTCACCGACAGTGACGGTGATGGCTATCCGGACGCGGAAGACGCGTTCCCCAACGATCCAACGGAATGGCGCGATTCGGACAGCGATGGTGTTGGCGACAACGCCGATGTGTTCCCGAATGACCCGAACGAAACCATCGACAGCGATGGCGATGGCGTCGGTGACAATGGCGATGCGTTCCCGAACGATCCTGCCGAGTCGGCTGACTCAGATTCGGAC
>CAYGSQ010000123.1:0-8414 GCA_964352435.1 uncultured Gammaproteobacteria bacterium
TCCGCGGGAAGTGGCTGCTCGAGCCTGATACTGGATCCAACACCTGATCGTTCTGCCAGTTCGACGTCAAATCGATGCGCACTGATTTGCTTGAGTCGTCGCGTCGCGGACGTTTTGCCTTTGTAGGCGCCAAACGACACGCGGTTTTTCCAGTCGCCACGCGCTATTTGCTGGTAGTCGCGGACCTGCGCTCGTTCAATGCGTGCGCGCAGGTCCGCGAGCGAAGCAACGCCCGCGCTGGACAAGACAACCCACCTGGGTCCGTTGGTCACACCAGGCAAGTGGCGGCGCTCGACGCGCACGTTGCTGTCCGCGAGTATTTTGGCCAAGGCATCTGCGTTTTTGTCAGTGCGAATGGGTCCGACGGTCGCACACTGGGACGGTGCTTCGATTGGCGCTTCGGTGACCGAGACTGCATCACTGCGCTTGTCGGGCGACGCCTGAAGCGCGCGCGGGGTTGGTTCGACAAGGCTATCCGGCGGTACTGGGGTAGTTTTGCTGCCCTCCGCCAAAGCTTGAGCAGGCATTGGGTCTGCTGGCGCTTCATGCAGCACAATCGTGCAACGCAGGCCAGGTGGCAAACGGTGATCGGGATTGGGTAGCGACAAGCGTACGCCAAACGTCGCCGTTGCCGCGTCCATCACGGGATCGACACTGGTCACCAACGCATCAAATTTGCCATCGATCGACAGCTCGGGGTGCACGGATGCTTGCATCCCCACCTTGATCTTGCCGTACATGGCAATCGGCGCGACGACCTGAACACGCAACGGATCAAGTTGAGCCAGCTGCAAAATTGGATCGCCGTCAACGTATTCGCCGACGCTTTTGTAGCGCTTGGCGACGACGCCGGTAATGGGGCTGCGTACGGTGCGACGATTGAGCGACAGCGCGTCACGGCTCGCCTCAAGACGCGCCGTACGTTGTTTCTCAGTAGCGGCGCGAAGGCGCAATCGTGCCAGCTCTTCGGCGGTACGCACCTCATCCGCGCTTTGGGTCGAGATAGCTTGCTGATCTTGCAGCTGATCAATGCGGTGGCGCTTGCGCGAGTTGAATTCGTGATCGTGGCGCAGCAACTCCACTTCAGCTTTTGCGTCCGCACGGGCGCGCGACAGCGCGAGCGATGCCTTTTCCACGTCATCATTGAGGATGGCCAGGATGTCGCCTGCGGTCACGACGTCCGCTTCCTCCACGTTGACCGAACCCAGAACCCCAATTTCTGAGCTGCTGAGTTCAACCAGCATATGGGGTTCGATCAAACAGTCGAGTGATTCATTGGCCGCAGCCGCCCACGACAGGCCGACCGAAAACAGCGCAATTGCTGCAAAGCGGTAGGCCGAGCGCGTTTGTCGGAAAGAATTAGCCGTCACGAGGGCACAACCTAAAGTCGATTTGTTCAAGTTATCGGAAGATGCGAGAAATACTAAACGACTCAGGCGCTTCGTATTGCGCGCTACTTCTCACTTATGTGAACCGGCTCAGCCAGATTGCCCGGCGGTTTTAAATAATATGGCAAAGCGGCCGCTACCCTGACCTGGACACCTGTAAACCGGACTTGGCACACGATGAATAATCAAAGCGAACGAGCCCCTCCAGATCAGACGCCGGCACCGTTACCTACTGCCGAGCAGCTGGTGGCCGATGTTTCTGCTCTGGTCACGCCACCTACGGTATGTGTCAAGATGTTTGAACTCGTGCGTTCACAATCTGCCAGCGCTCATGACATCGGCCAAATTGTTGCGCTCGACCCCAATTTAACCGGACGCTTATTGCGTATTGTTAACAGTCCGTACTTCGGTTTTGCCGGACGCATCACAACCATCGAACGGGCAGTCACCGTTTTGGGCGTGAAGGATCTCTACAACATGGTGCTGGCCATTACGGCGGTGCGTTCATTCTCCAAAGTGGGCGAGGGCTTGGTCAGCGTCGAGAAATTTTGGCAACACAGTGTTTTTTGCGCGCTGGTCGCACGCGAGTTGGCCAAGCACTACAAGTTGCCCGATCCGGAACGATTTTTCGTTGCGGGTCTGTTGCACGAAGTGGGAGCATGCATTATCTACAGCCAGTTGCCGCAGTTCGTTGAAACAATGCGCGCCACTCTGCAGACGGGTGAGAAAGAACTGTACTGCGCCGAAGCCGCACGCTTCGGCTACACCCACGCAGACGTGGGCTCGCTGGTACTCAAACAATGGGAGCTTCCCGACGAGATACGGGACGCTGTGCAATATCATCACGCGCCCTCAGATGCACCAGACGCCCGCATTGAAACAGCATTGCTGCATGCGGCGGACGGACTCGCGAACCACTGTGAGACCGGTGCACTCGGTCCGGGCCAGCTTGACGATTTGATGGTCGAGCACTCAGTTTGGCAGACACTTGGCGGTCCACTGAGTGAAGACGACCACAAGATGGTCCTGGACCTCGCGCACGCCGCATTCTCAACGGCAATGAAAAACTTGATGCCGGGCACCACACGCTAAACGCGCGTTTTTGGCCGGTGCAATCGCCGCACGTTGGACAGGCCAAAAAGCGCCCAATACCGTCTCGGTTGGCATCGCCAGTACATTCCACTATCGTCTCGCAATCGCAGCCGAACGGTTGACGCGGGTCGCACAGGTTGTGCGCTCATATGCCAACACGTACTCAAACTAAATCAGGCGCGCAGGCTCGATGAATAAGCATTTGCAACAAACCATACTTCAGGCAACGGGTGCCGCGGCGTTAACCAGGCTTGAGACCATCCAAAGCCTGTGGAGCGGATACGGCAAAATCGTGCGCTGTAGCCTGGCGCACGCGGGCCACGAAGGACGGGATAGCGTCATAGTAAAACACGTGCACTGGCCAACCTCATCCAACCACCCAAGGGGTTGGAACAGCGGTCGCTCGCATGAGCGCAAGGTACTGTCTTATCAGGTCGAAACGGCATGGTATGACCAATGGGCTTCCCGGTGTGACGACACCTGCCGCGTACCGCAATGTATCGCGCTCGAAACCCACGGTGATGAAGTGTTTATTGTCATGGAAGATCTGGATAGGTCTGGCTACGGCGGGCGACGTAACGTGCCGTCGGACGGCGAAATTCGGGCTTGTCTGGCGTGGCTTGCCAATTTCCACGCAACATTTATGGGGGCGGCCGCGACGGGGCTTTGGTCAACGGGTACCTATTGGCATCTTGCTACACGACCCGATGAACTGGACAAGCTTGACGATCTGGCGCTCAAAGCTGCCGCACCCGCCATTGACCAGAAACTCGCAGGCAGCCCGTTTCAGACGATCGTGCACGGCGATGCGAAAGTTGCCAACTTTTGTTTTGCCAGTGACGGCCGTGTGGCGGCCGTCGATTTTCAATACGTCGGTGGCGGTTGCGGTATGAAGGACGTCGCCTATTTCATCAGCAGTTGCCTGACCGAAGACGAATGTGAGGAGCAGGCAAGCACTCTGCTTGATCACTATTTCGTGACGCTTGAAACTGCGTTGGCGACACGCACAAAGACGGTGGATTTTCCGGCGCTGGAAGCCAACTGGCGCGCACTCTACCCCGTCGCCTGGACCGACTTTTTTCGCTTCCTGCAGGGCTGGAGTCCGGGACACTGGAAAATTCATCGCTACAGTTCACGACTCGCGCAGCAAGTACTGGAACAGCTATGAACCTGACGTCCACTGACCTGAAAGTACTGTGCGACTGCGCGATCGAGGCGGCGGTCTCCACCGGCCAGTACATCGCCAAAACGCGCCCTGCCAACGTGAATCACAAGGATCACGGCGGTTCATTGGCCACGCAGGTTGTGACCGAAGTCGACCATGAGAGTCAACGGCGGATATTGCAGGTTTTGGCAGCGTCGTTCACTGACTACGATCTGGGACTACTCACCGAAGAAAGCCCGGATGATGGTAGCCGGTTGGAGAAGGATTATTTCTGGTGCATAGACCCGATTGACGGGACGCTGTGCTTCATTGAAGGCACACCTGGGTATGCCGTGTCGATCGCACTGATCTCCCGCAGCGGCGTGCCGTGCCTTGGTGTGGTGTACGACCCGGTTGAACAAACGCTCTACCACGCCATTCGCGACGGCGGCGCATTTCGAGATTCCGAGCCCTGGCAACCCGACTTAAGCCAAGCGGATGGGCCGTTGACTATTTTCACGGACCGCAGCGAAGTGACCGGTCCACGGTTTAAGCCAATGGCCGAAGCCATGAACGCGTCATGGGGAATCTATGGCGGTGGTGTCCTCAACGCCATCTGGTGCCTTGAAAGTCCGCAAGCCTGTTACTTCAAGTTCGCCAGGTCCGGAACCGGCGGTGGCTGTTTCTGGGATTTTGCAGCGACCAGCTGCATCTATCGGGAACTGGGTGCGTGGACGTCTGACATACGTGGCAAGGCACTTCAATTTAACCGCGCAGACTCCATTTACCTTGGACATTGCGGCATTTTATTTGCCACGCACCAAGATATTGCCCAGCGCTTTTTTGCGTTAGCGAAACGGTCGGCCGGAAATCCAGGAGACAAGTGAAAAACGTTCGCCACGGGTCACTGGATGAACCTTGTGCGCCACAAATGAAGGAAACGCGATCAGAGCACCGCGTGAGCGCGGCGCTTTCTCATCCGTTGAGCCGATGAATTCCAGATCTCCGCCTTCGTAGTCGGTCGGCTCCGACAACTGGATCGAGATGCTCAGCTTGCGGGCGGACCGGGTTTGCGTTCCCAGATCAACGTGCCAATCGTAATGCCCGCCGCTCTGGTAGCGCGCAATTTGCGCACCTTCATAGAAACCTAACAAGTCGAATCGATAGGACTGATTCAAGCGCTGCACGGCATCCTCCAGCCGCGTGAACAACCAATCGTTGTCCTGCCCCGGCAACAGGAAGCGAATCTGAGAAAAGCGACCGCTGGCAACGTCCCCTTCCTGCGCTTCATGACCTTCCTCCTCTTTGATGTGACTGGCAAGATCCAGGGCTCTGTCACACTCGCTATCGGAGAAAAAGTCTTCGGCAAAGATGACTTTGCCGACAACGTCATTGCCCTGAATTTGTAACGCAGAACGAAATGGGCGAAATGTCTGTTTCATTGACTACTCGAAAATATGCTCGCGGGATGACCGTATGATCATAATTGGGCGGCCCACAGCTCGCAAGCCGGTCACACCGTTTCCGAAACAGACTGCGCGGACACTATTTTAATCACAATGACCTACCACATCAGCGCCGACGCACGACGCCAACTAGCCCGTCTTTCTTGCCGACCGCAAGTTCGACAAGAGGAATTTGCCGAACATCAATTGGCTGATCAGGTAGCCTTGGTATTTAGGCAGGTCGTCCTCGGCGTCGCGCACACGCTTGTCGTAAAAAACGTGCGCGGCGGGTGCTGGCAGATCGCCCTTCTCACCAAACATCCTGGCGGGCACCATCGTGAGCTTCGGCAACCGCGGCGTTTCAAACAACTCAATCGCGGGCTGCCCACAGCTCGTACACTTGCCCCGTTGCACATTGGGCGGCGGTCGCAAAGTAGTAAACTCTATGGTGCCAGCGGCGGGCTGGTCGTGGAGCGGCCGGTGCACGGCCATTGCGTTACACTACAATCCAAACCCGCAACTACTTTTAGCATGGAATTATCGCTATGCCCGAGATAACTATCGTTCGTGTCGACGAGCCCGTCATCGAACTGTACAAACTGCTCAAGCTCGCCGGCCTGGCAGGCAGCGGTGGCGAGGCGAAGACTCTGATCGCCGACGGCCAGGTTTCGCTCAACGGTGTCACCGAAACACGCAAGCGCAAGAAAGTCTCGGCAGGCGAATCGGTAGCACTGGGTGGACAGGTGCTCAAAATTGAACTCAGCGCAGCAGGCAAGACTGCATAGTCACCGACTGCCAACTGGTGCAATAAGAGCAAAACGGAGTACATCACGCTGTGATTAATAACCGGAGACTCCGACACATCGCCTTGTCTTGTCAGGGGCTCGGAAAGCTACGCCCCTTCGGTCAGGGTCGCGACGCCACGCTGCGCGCCCTGGAACACCTCGGCTATGTTCAGATTGATACGCTGGCCGTGGTCCAGCGCGCGCATCACCATACGCTGTGGACGCGCGTGCCCGACTTTCGCCCCGACTATATTGATCAGCTAATCAAGGATCGTCTCGTCTTCGAATACTGGTCGCATGCGGCATCGTACTTGCCCATGAATGACTATCGATTCGCGCTGCCAAGAATGGCCGACGCGCGACGTGGAAAGTCGGTTTATGCCAAAGCGGAGCCAAAATACATGCGCCACGTGCAGGCGCGAATCCGCAGCGATGGACCGCTAAAAGCCAGAGATTTCGAAACCTTTACGAAACGCAAAGGAAGCTGGTGGAACTGGAAGCCTGCCAAGCGTGCTCTAGAACAGCTCTTCATGCAGGGCCAGCTGATGATTAGCGCCCGCGACGGCATGCAAAAAGTGTACGATCTTACGGAACGCGTGCTGCCAAGCCACGTCGACACCCGCGAGCCGACGTTGGCAGAGTTTTCTGACTACCTGGTTCGAACGTCGCTCAGAGCGAATGGATTCACAACCTTAAAGCAGCTGACCCACGTGCGACCCGGGAAGCCACTGCGCGATGCACTGGCCACCGTCTTGCACCAACGGGTTGATGCGGGGACCGTCGTAGAACTGGCGGTTGAGGGCTGGCCAACGGTCTTTGCAGATGCCGAAGTCTTGGGAACACGCGTGACGCGCCCGGCGACTCGAGTGCGACTTCTATCCCCCTTCGATAACGCCATTATTCATCGCGACCGCATTCAGACGCTATTCGATTTCGACTATCGACTGGAGTGCTACGTGCCTCAAGGCAAGCGCCAGTACGGGTATTTCTGTTTGCCCGTTCTGTTTGGGGACGAGTTTGTCGGTCGGGTAGACTGCAAGGCGCATCGTCAGGCGCGTCGCTTCGAGATCATTCACTTGCAGCTTGACCTTTCCGCTGTCGACGCCGATCAATTCGCACGGCAGTTCGCCGACTCGATGCATCGCTTTGTCTTATTCAACGACTGCGATTCGTTGACGGTCTCGAACGTCACGCCGAGAAAGTTGTCCGGTGTTATCAAGAAAGCATTGAGACAGGTCACATGAATCGATGGTGTTTGCAGCGATGAATGAGCCCACCGAACTACTGGTTTACGACGAACTCGTGCCGTGCCCGTATCTCGCGAATCGCCAGGCTCGTATGCCATTGCGCCAGCCGCTGCAAAAACTCACCGGCGAACAGTTCGATCAACGCCTGGCCGCAGGTGATCGGCGTACCGGTGGTTTTCTATATCGCACGGCCTGCCCCAGTTGCCGCGCGTGCCAGCCGATTCGAATTCCCGTCGATCAATTTGAGCCCAGCCGTTCGCAACGAAGAACCCTGCGGCGTGGCGATAGCGCGATCAAAATCTACGTGGGCAAACCCAGCGCAGATGAACGCCGGGCAAGTCTTTATAACAAGCACCTGCGCGAACGCGGGTTGGGCTCTCGACAGTCCGCTGTCACAGTCGATGGCTATCGCAGTTTCCTGGTCAGTTCGTGCTGCGATACGCTTGAACTTGCCTACGTGATGGACGACGTACTGGTTGCCATCGGCTTTGTGGATCGAGGCGCGAAAGCCATCTCGGCCGTCTACTGCTGCTTTGATTCAGACTACGCGCGCTTCGGTCTCGGCGTTTATTCAGTATTGACGCAACTGCGCCTGGCACAGCATTGGAACATGGACTATCTGTATCTCGGGCTGTACATCGCTGAATCAAAGCACATGAATTACAAAGCGCTTTACCGCCCACATGAGCTACTCGATAATGGGCTGTGGACCACAGTTTCGTCCAAATAGAAAGCCAGGCACCGATCAAAGTCGCTCAACGAATCTCGTCGTCAACGAAAAATTCGCGCCGCTTGGCAATCAAAAATCCGATGAACAACACCGACACCACCGAACCGATTGGAAAGGCCAGCAGATACAACACCGCGTTGAACATGCTCAGCCGAAAGAACCCGGGTGTCCTGTGCGAGGAAAACACGGCGGTCAGGAGCATAATCAGGAGTCCGGTCATTCCCGCGAGTAAGCTGATCGACGCCGACCCAATTGCACCCGCCATCACTTCCGATACTACCGGCGCATCGAATTCTTCGTCTGCAGTACCCTTAAACACGGCCTCGTTAAACGCATTAATGAGCTTAACGATCGCATAAAAAAAAGCGCCCGTGACGAGCCAGCCCAATAGCGCCATCGCCCGGGCGAGCGTTGGGTTTGTCGGATGCACGGTCAGTTGCGGATCGAGCTCAGATTCAGGTGGCTGATAGGGATGAGACATCTGGCGGCCTGAAAGTGAAGAGGGAACAGCGTATCGCTGCGTTGAAACTAGTGTCCTGTTCCGCTAATTCGGTGAATTATTTGGCGAGCAGTTTTTGTGCTG
>CAYGSQ010000124.1:0-8383 GCA_964352435.1 uncultured Gammaproteobacteria bacterium
CCGCTCAGCAATCCCGCAATCGCAGGCCCCGGGCAGTAACCCGCGATACCCCATCCAACGCCAAAAATGGCGGAGCCGCCTAGCAAGCGTCCGGTGATCTCGCGCGACGTTGGCACACTGTTGGATTTGGCAAACACAGGTTTACGCGCGAGTGCGTAACGGTAGCCAATCCAGGTTACGACGACGCCCCCGCCCATGACGAATATCAGACTCGGATCCCAGCCCGGTAGCCACGTCAAAAAGCCAAGTACCTTCTCGGGATTGGTCATTTGTGAGACGGCCAGGCCAATGCCAAATACAGCACCACTGAAAAACGCAGCGGCCGTCGCTCGGCGCATCACGATCCTGCTCCGCGCAAGAGCGCCATGACCGTTGCCGTTAAACCACCAAGGAACAAGAAGGTGGCGGTCGCGGCAAGCGATCTTGGCGACAGTCTTGACACTCCGCAGATGCCGTGACCACTTGTGCAGCCGCTGCCAAGTCGTGTGCCGAAGCCAACCAGAAGACCACCGGCCACGAGTAGCCAAATGGGGAAACCCTCGCGTGTCACCGGTGGTGAGCCGGTCACGGCGAACACCAGCGTGCCGCCAAGCACCAGACCTGCGATGAATGCGACGCGCCACGCACGGTCGCCGGCCGCACCGTTTAGCGCGCCGCCCAGGATGCCGCTAATGCCGGCGATGCGGCCATTGAGGCGCATCAAAAGCACGGCAGCAAGACCGATTAGCGCGCCACCAGCAAGTGCTGATGCCGGTGTAAAAGTGCTCATAGTATTCGCTCTTAGTGGTCAGTGACTTTCTGCGGATTATTCGCTCGTGCTGCAGACTGCGGCTGGATACCTGGCTCGGCAAACCACTCGCGACCGCGCAACATGAGTTTGTAGTACACAGGCGGTAACAGCCTTTCTTTTAGCAACCAAGCTAGTCGCGACGGTTTCTTGCCGTTAATCAACCAGCGCGGGAAGGTAGGCAGCAGTTTGCCACCATAGCCAAATTCGGCCAACACCACCTTACCGCGTTCCACCGTGAGCGGACAGGACCCGTAGCCATCGTAGACCGCATCTGGTGTGCGGCCATCGAGTGCAGCGACGACGTTGCTGGCGACGACGGGTGCTTGTTTGCGAACGGCGGCCATGGTCTTTGCGTTGGGACTTGAACAGGCATCGCCAAGACCGTAAATATTGTCGTAGAGCGGATGGCGCAAGGTGTCGGGCGCCACGTCGATCCAGCCTCCTGGATCCGCCAGTGGACTATGACGTACGAAGTCCGGCGCGGTTTGTGGCGGGCACACGTGCAGCATGTCAAAGTCCACCTCAACGCGTTGCGGCTCAGTGTCGGCGCCGGTTAGATCGAACCAGGCCTTGTTTGCCGGTCCGTCCACCGCGACCAGATTGTGCGCGAAGTTCAGGCCAGCGTTGTACTTCTCGACATACTTCATTAAAGCAGGGACGTACGCGTCGACGCCAAAGAGTACACCACCGGCGTTGTAAAAGCCGACGTCGATATCTGCGAGCACGCCTTCACCCAACCAATAGTCGCAAGACAGATACATTGCTTTTTGCGGCGCGCCCGCACACTTGATGGGCATGGGTGGTTGCGTGAATATCGCCCGGCCCTGACGCAATTGGCGCACGAGTTGCCACGTATAACGCGTCAGGTCGTAACGATAGTTGGACGTCACACCGTTTGCGCCCAGCGTCTCACTCAATCCCTCGATTTGATCCCAGTCGAGCTTGATGCCGGGCGCTACGACAAGTTGGCGGTAGCGCACGCGACTGGCGTCTTCCAGGACTATTTCGTTTCGATGCGGGTCGAAGCCCGCAGCTGCCGTTCGAATCCAGCGGACCTTGTCCGGCATGACGTCGACGGTCTTGCGCGCAATCTGCGACAGTTCAAATACACCGGCACCGGCGAGCGTGAACCCCGGCTGATAGAAATGCCGCTCGCGCGGTTCAACGATGGCGATGTCGAGCTCGGGTCGTCGCTGCAGCATACTAACTGCCGTGGCGATGCCTGCGGTACCACCGCCTACGATGACCGCGTCATAGGTGGTGGTGCGACGTTCAGTAGCCGGAGACATCGCAGCAAAGTTTTGCCTGCGTGCCACCAACGATTCGAGCCGCGGACGCAGATCGTCGATGTCATAGCCCGCGCCGCGAGCCGCCTGCAAAATGGCGTCTATCGACAAGCGATGGGCTTGCGAGAGCGCCCACAACGTGGTCGAGCGCGTACCGGTACGACAATATGCCAACACCGGACCCTGAAGATCGCGTTGCGCTTGCACGAACGCGCGTACTTCCATATCACCCAGTTTACCAGGTGTGATCGGGAGGTAGCGATAGGACATATTCAGTCGCGCGCACTCTGCACCGATATTCGCGGTGCCGGGCTGATCGGCCGCCTCACCGTCGGGGCGGTTGTTGATAATGGCGCGATAGCCGGCGGCGTACAGTGCCGCCACATCCTCCACCGCGATCTGCGTGGAGACCGCAAGGTACGGAGAAATTCGCTTAATGTTGGACATGGTTCGTCTCCCTATAATGTCGCGAGCACGGTGGGCAACGAGCGTGCAAGAATGTAAAGACCCATCACAATCAGAAAAACGCCAAACGCTTTTTTGAGGGTTGCCTGTGGCACTTTCGTACCGATGTGATTGCCGGCTACGCTGCCCGCGATGCCCAACAGCGTAACGATCGTTAATACTTGCCAATCGAGGGACAGCCCTTGAGTGTCCAGCACGTCCAGGTATTTCCAGAAACCCGTGTAGGATTTCAGCGCGATGATTAAGAGGCTGGTGGCAACCGCGCGGCGCATGGATAAACCGCCGAGCAAGACCAGCGCCGGTACGATGAGAAAGCCGCCGCCGACGCCGACCAGGCCCGTGAGGATACCGACCAACAGACCGTCCAGCGAAATTTTTGCCACCGATCGCGGTGCCGCGTCGGAGGTGTTCAGGGCAAGGGGTTTGAGCATGAACCACGACGCGAGGAGCATAACAAGGGCAAACAGTGAGAGTTGTACAATGCCTGCTATGTACGTTGCCGATAGCGCGCCAATGTACGTGCCCAACATGCCCGGGACACCGAACAACACGACCGTCCGCCAGTCGACCAGGCGTTGTCGAATAAATTGCACACTGCCCACCAGGGCGATTGTGCCGACGATGGCCAGCGAGCCGGCAATGGCGACCTTTTCGTCCTGGCCAAAAAGATAGACCAGCACGGGTACGGTCAGAATCGAACCGCCCGACCCGAGAAGGCCGAGACTGAGGCCGATGGCCACAGCCCCGGGCCATGCAAGCAGGGTTGACGTCATGGACATGTACCGTCGGTGCGCATCAGTTCTTTACAGCGCATTGATCGGCGTCTTGAGATAACGGGTCCCGTTGTCCTCCGGGGGTGGCATGTGACCAGCGCGCATGTTGACCTGAACCGACGGGAGGATCAGGTTTGGCATGTTGAGTGTCGCATCGCGCTTCTCCCGAAAGCGAACAAACTCGTCTTGCGTCACGCCGTCGTGCACGTGAACGTTGCCCGCTTTCTCCAGCGCGACGGTGGTCTCATACCGATACTCATCGCGTCCCGGTGCTTTGTAGTCATGGCACATGAACAGCCGCGTGTCGGTGGGCAAGCTCAGGATTTTCTGAATGGACTGAAAAAGGGTGGCCGCGTCACCGCCGGGAAAGTCAGTACGCGCGGTACCATAGTCGGGCATGAACAGCGTGTCGCCGACGAAGGCGCTGTCGCCAATCACGAAGGTCATGCACGCCGGTGTATGGCCCGGTGTGTGCATCGCCTGCAACGACAGGTCGCCGATGCTGAGCGAATCGCCATCAGCAAGCAGGCGATCAAACTGGCTGCCGTCGGTACGAAAGCTGGCCTCAGCATTGAACACTTTGCCGAAGATCGACTGCACGTCGCGCACGTGATTGCCAATCACTATCTGGCCGCCCAATTTATCTTTAAGATAGGGCGCCGCGGTAAGGTGGTCGGCGTGGACATGGGTCTCCAAAATCCAGTCGACTGTGAGCTTCTCCGCCTGAACTCTCGCGACGATCTGATCTGCGGATTCGGTGCGCGTGCGACCGGACGCCGGATCGTAGTCCAGCACCGAGTCGATGATTGCGCAGTGTCGCGTGTTCTGATCGGCCACGATATACGAGGCGGTGAAGGTGGTTTCGTCGAAAAATCCGATGACATTGGGTTTCATTGCAGCTCCAGTTATCAGGTTCTGATGAAGGTTTGTACTGGATTAATGCAAGATGGTTGCCAATTTGGCAGGCCAGAAAATCAATGGCTTACGTGAGATTTACGGCTCATTTTTACTAGATACCGCCAATTTCGGCAGACATGCAGCGAACTGGCTGCCATAATCGGCATATGCACGACCTTCCCAGCGTTCAGGCCATTCTCGACAGTTACCGCGATCCCGCGATTCTGCTCGGCGACGACTATCGAATCCTGCTGGCCAATGCCCCTTACCAGGCTGTTTATGGCGACCAACGTGAACTCAAGCGTCGTCATTGCTACGAGGTCAGTCACCACTACCATGCACCGTGCGACCTGGCCGGCGAGCATTGCCCGCTGCGCGAGTGTCGCGAAACGGGGCAGCGAAGCGCGGTCCTTCATGTTCACCACACACCCGGCGGATTGGAGTACGTGAATGTCGAGACGACGCCCATCAAGGACGCGTCCGGGAAGATCACCTGCTATATCGAAGTGATGCGGCCATCAGACATCGCCCACACGCGCGCACGGCCCGAGGGACTGGTGGGCACGTCACCTGCGTTTCGACGCATGCTCGATGCGGTGAACCGCGTCGCGCCGTCAAATACGTCTGTCCTGTTGCTCGGCGAAACCGGCACCGGCAAAGAAGAAGTCGCCCAGACGATTCACACGCGCAGCAACACGCGCACCGGCGCTTTCGTGCCGGTCGAGTGCACTGGGTTGGCCGAGTCGCTTTTTGAGAGTGAATTATTTGGCCACGTCAAAGGCGCCTTCACAGGGGCTACGATGGACAAGACCGGTCTGGTCGAAGCCGCCCAGGGGGGCACCTTATTTCTGGATGAGATTGGCGACGTGTCTTTGGGCGATCAGGTCAAGTTGCTGCGGCTGCTTGAGACCCGTCGCTTCCGGCGCGTTGGTAGCACCCAACCACGCGTCGCAGATTTTCGCCTGATCTGTGCCACCAACAAGAATCTGGCGGAACGGGTTGGCGCTGGGGCGTTCCGAGAAGACCTCTACTACCGGCTCAACGTCTTTGAAATCGAACTACCTGCGCTGCGCGACAGGCCTGACGATCTGCCGATGCTGGCGGAGACTCTCTTGCGAAGACTCGACGCAAGCAATGAGATTTCACTGTCTCAAGATGCACTGGCGTGTCTTGAACAATACCCATTCCCCGGCAATGTGCGGCAACTGCGCAACATACTTGAACGCGCGATATTGATGTGCGACGGCGGACTTATTTTGCCGCAGCATTTGCCGGCATCCTGTGTCTCGGGCGGCATGTCCAAACCACACAGCGGGGGTACAAAAACGCTGGCTGAGCTGGAGACCGAGCACCTGCGTCGAGTTGTGGCTGAACATAGCGGTGACCGCAGAAGCCTGGCACGAACGTTAGGGATCAGTGAAAGGGCGTTGTATCGCAAGCTGGCCGAACTTCGGGACTAGTTACCGTATTGGGTTACGACTAGAGTTTCGGTATCAATTAGCGAGGTCGACCAGGTGTGCATGAGGAAGACTCCGTGCGTCTTTTTGCTAAACGACCCCCGCTGCAAGTTGTGCAAGCTGCGCGTCCGTTAGCATCCGGCCAATCCATCGTCAATTGAGTTGCCCAGTATATTGCGCCGCGCCATAGGGTTTGCGATGGTGCGAATTGCCAACAGGGTTTCTTCGTCATGACAATGTTCTTTAGTATCAGGCGTGTCGCAGATGTTCGAGCGACTAGGGCGGCAGAATGACGAGTGCACAATGGAGGCGCCATCCGTACTGTTACGTGGTGGGTCGTGGGTTTCCAAATATAGGCGTATGTGCGTACTTCAGATAGCAATAGATGCACTCAAAATTCTACGCGACCCGTTTAATATAGAAGACAGTCATGATTACTTCACACAATTCGAATTTGTCACCGGTCAATGCTGAAACGCTTCATGTGCCGCTTGCCGTGCTTGACGCGAATGGCATGGTCACGCAAGTGAACGATGCTTGGCAAAGGCCTGTGAATCAGGACGAATGTGTCGATCTTGCGCGCTGCGGTCTCGGTGCCAGTTTCCTCGATTTTTGTCGCTCCGAGCACGCGCGGTGGAGGGCATCTGTTGCAGATGGTGTCGAAGATGTCTTACAACGCAAGGTGCCTGGGTTTCGCCATGAGTATATTTTGCGTTCGATCACGCGGCGTAAGCGATTCGCCTTGCTGGTGGTGCCGCGAGAGGCGTCGAGCGGCGGCGCATTTGTATTTCACTTCGAGATCACCAATACAATCAGTCCGGACGATAAAGTCAGTCTGGTCGATTGGGTGTTTGACCGCTGCTTGAGTGACATTCTGATTTTTGAGGGCACCAGCTTGAAGTTTTTGCAAGCAAGCGACGGTGCGCAGCGCAATCTTGGTTTCGACAGTAGTGAATTGGAAGTTATGACGCTGCTCGATATCGAGCCCGGCCTGACTGAAGCGAGCCTGCGCGAGCGCCTGCAACCTTTGATCGATCAACAACAGGAAAAGATCGATTACGACACCACCTTTCGCCGCCGTAACGGCAGCTTGTATCCGGTACATGTGCACGCTCAGTGTGTGATGCTTGATGAGCGGATGATTCATTTTGTTATTGCCCAGGATCTGACGCGTGGCACCGCCACTGAACAGTTGCTGACAGAAGTGCGGGCGGTTCTGGAGTCGACGCCCGATGCGATGGTGATTGTGGATGATAGCGGCACTATCAAGGCAGCCAATTCGCGGATGGCTACTTTTTTCGGCTATCGGCTCGACGAGTTGCATGGCATGTGTGTCGATACGCTGTTGCCGGCACGCTTGCGCGGCGAGCACGCGTCCTGGCGTGACGGCTTCAGCACGCGCCCGAAGCACCGCGGTTTTTCAGCACAGGTCGGGTTCGTTGCACAGACCAAGGATGCCAGAGAGGTGCCGGTTGAAGTCAGTCTCAATCCGGTGCCGGGTCGCGATGGGGTACTAATTGCGGCCGCTATTCGAGACTCGCGTCATGACGCGGGTGCTGTACGTCTACTCGAAGAGAGCGATGCACGTTACCGTGGTCTCTTTGACAATGCGACCGATATTATTCATATCGTCGCCCCAGACGGCTCACTTACGTATGTCAATGCGTCGTGGCAGCGTGCACTGGGCTATTCGGCGGATGAAGCCGGTCGAATGAAGATATTCGACTTGATTCATCCCGACGAACGGGCGCAAGCAAAGGCAAACTTCGACAAGGTTATGCGTGGGCAAAACATAGAGTGTGTGCGTCGCCGTCTAATCACGCGCGATGATGAGGTTAGGGTATTCGAGGGCGGTGCCTCATGTCAGATGCGTGGCACTCAGGTAGTTGCTGCATGCTCAATCATGCACGATGTAACCGATCAGGACGTTGTTGAACGTAAGCTCAAAGCTGCCAAAGACGCCGCTGAACATTCGACCGCGGCGAAATCAAGGTTTCTCGCGGCGGCTAGCCATGATTTGCGTCAACCGTTGCAATCCCTTGGCCTCTATCTCGCGGTGCTCAGGCGTCGCAGTAGCGAGCCAGCTGTAGCGGATATAGGCAGCAAAATGCAGATATCGGTTGATGCGATGGCCGTATTATTGGACGCGTTGCTGGATATTTCGCGGTTTGAGGCAGGTGCAATTGCGCCAAATATTGCGGGGTTTGAACTGCAGAGTCTGCTCAAGACCGTTGTTACCGACAATGTGCAGCAGGCTCAGCAAAAGGGGATCGCGCTCATTTGCGAAAAAGTGAATGTCCGCGTGCGCACCGATGAGGCATTGTTGGTTCGTATCGTCGAGAACTTCGTCACGAATGCGATTCGCTACACTTCTGATGGCAGCGTCGAAATCAAAGTACGACAGTCAGATTGCGCTGTAACAATATCCGTGCAGGACAGCGGTATTGGCATTGCCGAGGATGCTATTGACAAGATCTTCGAGGAGTACTACCAAATCCAAAATCCATCACGAGATACCAAACGTGGTTTGGGTCTCGGTCTATCTATAGTCCGCTATATCGCTCAGCTCCTCGACCTGCCTCTCGAAGTGTGCTCGACGCCGGACGTGGGTTCCACTTTTTCGGTTGCGGTACCACTGGACCCGCTGACCGAGTTGCCGTCGGCGGCCCGGACGCACCCCCAGTCAGTCAAGCCGGGCTGCGCTGCCGACAAAGT
>CAYGSQ010000125.1:0-8273 GCA_964352435.1 uncultured Gammaproteobacteria bacterium
CGGGCGCCTCCAGGGACCAGCGTATGATCACCGACCACATTGCCGTCCACACGCACAAGCAGAGAAAACGTCGCGAGTTCTCCGATGCATGCTTCCGGATTCCGCATGTGGACCGGGAGCGCGTCCAGCTCGGCCTGCGTGACCAGCACTTCGTAGACGGCGTTGCTGCCAATCGCGCCGCGGTCATTAAAATCGACACCATCGTAGCGTTCGTAGGCACCGTAGAAGAACAGCTTGTCTTCAATCAGCGCGCCACCGAGTTCGAAACCGAAGCGGGTTTCGCTGTAATCGGAGACGGACACGTTGTCACCCTCGAGCGAATCACCGCGAAACGAATCGCTGGTGTAATCCCCAAAGACCGAGCCAAACAGTTCGTTGCCACCAGACTTCGTCACGGCGTTGACGTTACAACCCGAGAAACCACCGTACACGACGCTCATCGGCGCCAGCTCTACGGCTACGCTTGAGATCGCGTCAAACGGGAACGGCATACGCTGCGTTGGGTAGCCGTTCGAGTTCAGGCCAAATCCGTCATTCAGTCGGATGCCGTCAACCGTGAGGCTGTTAAAGCGCGGGTTGGCGCCGTTGCAGGTAATGGCGTCCTGGTTGTTGGACTGATCGATGTAGACACGGGGGTCCTGACCGATCACATCATTGATGTTCCGGTTGATTGCCGGCGAGTTTTGCAGAGCCGACAGATCGAAGACCGCCGCAGGACCGATGGCCGTTTCAGCCACTTCCGCCGCCGTCCCCGTAACAATGACTTCCTCAACGTTGTTGTTGAGGCTGTAATTGAGCTGCGCTTGCTGGCCCACGGTAAGGTTGAAGGTCTCGGTCGAAGCGTTGCCCTCCGCTGACATCACCTTGACGCTGTAGTTCACGCCCGCGGGAAGCTGACGCACGTAGTAGCCACCCGACTCGTCGGTGGTTGTGGTATTGCTGCGACCTGTAGCCAGACTGGTCACGACAACCGTTGCACCAGCGACGGGCGCGCCACCCGATCCGGTCACCACACCGCGGACTGAACCGGTGGTTTCCTGAGCGTGAACAGGTGCGCTGACAACCAAGGCTGCCGCGACGATAAAGCACGCAATCGTGCTTATGAGAACTTTCTGAGAAGAAAAAAGAGTGGTTAAGGTCTTCAAGGTGACTCCCCCAAGGGTTAATTTGAAGCTGCGGCAAGGCTAGAGATGACCTGTGAAGAAATTATTACAATCAGGGAACTATCTCGCGGCGCCGGAATACTACCAAAGACAGAGCATCAGACAATAGCCTTTGGGATCACTCGCAGTAAGCGCATGACGTTTACATCATGTGTTGTGGCACTGCCTGCACCCGGATGCCCTGTTGCGGCCCCGCAACGAATCAGTTTGAAATCCTCTGAATTTGCGTGAAGACCCGCTCGTCAGTGCATGGTTTTATTTGGATATTCTGTTTTGCACCGTGAACAGATGCGTGACCGCCGAGCGCTCCGCGTGGCTCGCCAAATAAAGGGGCTAATGAGATACTCGCGTGACCAAGACATAGAAAAACAGGACGCTCCTATGCCAACTTCTGTAACCCTGCGCGCAAATATGGCCCGCCTTGCACTGTGTGCCCTCATTGGTCTGTCGCTTTCAGCCAACGCGAAAGACGATGCGCCGCAGCCGCCCATTCCCGCTGAATGGCCCGATTTCCTCAAAAAGGCCATGAAGAGTGAGATCAAACTCAAGGGTTCGACGCCGCTCAATTTTGGCGATAGCGGCATCACCGCCGCCACGCCGGGCACAGTGACCATTGAGCCCCGGCTCGGCGATAACGCCTGGTTTTTTAGCGCCGACATTGGCGAAGACCAGACGATGCAGTGCTGGATATTTGACGTCGAAATCGGCATGTCCGGCACATTGAAAGACGTGCACGAGGCGGTTATCGGCGAGCTTGCTCAGGAAATGGACAAATCGGTCAAGAAGCTGCCCTATTACGTGCACTCGGATGTACACAACGGTTCGGTGATGATGACATCGGAGTGGTTC
This sequence comes from uncultured Gammaproteobacteria bacterium, assembly GCA_964352435.1. Taxonomy (GTDB): domain Bacteria; phylum Pseudomonadota; class Gammaproteobacteria; order Steroidobacterales; family JBCCMA01; genus JBCCMA01. Next base: position 2,013 of record CAYGSQ010000125.1, read on the forward strand.
TTCCTGTTGGGCGAAGAGGTGCCGGAAGCCGGCATGTCCAAAATTCGCATAGCGCAAAAAGACGGCTCCACATTGATGTGCTCGGCTCTGGGGCTGGGCTACCGCAAGACTTTTGCACAATACTTCGAAGGCGTGCTGGACAGCCTGGCCGCGCCCGACGACGCGAAGCCCTATTACAGTGAGACGTTCCGACTGAGCATTGGCGAGCGCCGGGCCGGCGTCGCTGCAGCCACGTTTACGCTCAATGACGATGGCACCACGCGCGCATCCCTGATCACCTCGATGCTGCTGCAAATCGATGGCAACTCAATCCTCACCAGCGATAGCGATCACATGTCGTTTTCACGTCCCGACGGCACGCTGATTCGTTCCTATGAAACCGTGACCGAGAATGGCACGGTCAAAACTGATTTGGCGCTGGAGAAAAACGACGACGATATCTGGCGTGTTAGCGGCCCGTTCAACGGCAAGGACATCGATATCACGATCGACGACGACACGACACCGATATCCCCACTGGGACAGATGATTCTGGCGCGTGACACGATCGCCGCCAAAAACAAGTCGCTGGTCCCATTTCCGATCTGGGTACCGCAGGCAGACCCATCCTCGTTTATGGAAGGCACGCTGCAAGTCGAAAAATTCTCGCGCCGTGGCAACAAGGCCGTCCTCACCACCGGACCTATTTCCATGAACGTGGTGCTCGACAAAACTGGCTCTTCGAGCGAAGTGGCCGTTGCTGCGGGGCCCAACACCATTCTCATGGAACGCATGAGCGTTGCGGGACAACTACCTGCAAGCACTGGTGAGTAAGTGGCTGGCATGCGCGGCACTGTGTGTCGCGCTTGCGTTTGGTTCTGTCCAGGCCAATGGCGCGGACAGGGAACTCTACTATTATGAGGTGCCGCTCAAGTTCAAACGCGACATCCTGCCACAACGCGGCGAAGCCATTGAGGTCCGCGTCAAAACTCAGAATCCCGAGCGCTTCGCGCAGGGGCTAACGTCTGCAACGCTTGAGATTGAGAAGGTCAGACGGTCCAGCTTGCAAGTGCTGTTGCACGGCGCTGATACGCTTGGCGGTACGCCGCAGTCCGATCATCGCGCCGCCTCTTTTCTGGTCGACTTTGATGATCCCGCCGTTGTCACGCTATCCCAAGCACTAAGCGACGCGCAGGGCGGCGAAGTCACCGTCCCCGCCATGATCGACTTTGTGCATACACGCATGGGCCAATCGGCCTATATGCAGAGTTTCGACATTGCATCGGTGGTGGCGACGGAACAAACCGGCGACTGCACCGAACATGCTTTGCTGCTCACGGCCATTGCACGTGCGCAGGGTTTTTCGGCGCGCGCAGTGATTGGCAGCGTGATCGTAAGTTCGCCCCAGCGCGTTGGTGCCTACGGCCATGCGTGGAGTGAAATTTGGGTAGACGATCAGTGGCAGGTGGCGGATGCGACCGTGCCCGCAAAAGGCACCGAATTTGCCATGCATTATCTACCGGTCGGGGCGATCACTAACGAGGGCATGGGTTACCTGCTCGGCCTCATCGACATTATCAACATCATGCCGCAAGAGATTACCAAGGCTCAGGTGCGCCAATAAGGCAGCGCCTGGCCTGCATTATTCATGATGCGGGCGCCGCCGCACCGCGCCGGACAGCGCCGGGCGACACACCCAGTTCTCGCTTGAACGCTTTCGAAAAAGCCGCCTCCGTCGCGTAGCCCGTCGCCGCCGCCACGTTCGCAACCGGTTCATGATTATCGCGCAGCCAACGATATGCCGCCTGCATGCGCGCCCGCGTCACGTAGGCCATGGGCGCAAGTTCGAGAATTTCCTTAAAACGCGCGGCAAAACCTGCGCGTGACATCGATGCGATATCCGCCAACGCCTCCACCGTCCAGTCCGTTGCCAGGTCAGCGTGAACCGCGTTCAGGCTGCGGCCGATGCGCTTGTCCGCCAACGCGGCGCCGAGACCCGTATCACCGTGAATACCCAGATACTCGCGCATCAGCAGAACAAACACGACATCACACAAACGGTTTAGCGTGACCTGAACGCCAGGCTGATCCGAGGTCGATTCGCGGACAATGAGTCGCAGCAGTTCGCGTACGTGCATATTCCACGGCGCCTCGTCACTTTTAACAACGACGCAATCGGGAAGCGATTCCAGCAACGGGTTGCTCGCCGGATGGTCAAACTCCAGATAACCGCACACAAGACCGGTGCCTTCCTGGTCCGCAACGTCCCCAAAACTCTGCGCGCCACCGGCGTTGAGCACTGCATGGGTATCGAGCGCGTCCACCATTCGATGAGCGCCAGCGCGCGGGAATAACACCAGATCACCAGCTTTCAACGCAATGGGTGGGTCTTCACTGTCGGGGGTGACCATGAACGCATGGCCGGCAGACACGATATGGAACGCGGCCTTGCCCGAGACGGTCGTGTCTATATTGAAGGCCGTGCAGTATTTCGCATTGTGAAACACTTCAGCCTGCAGGCGGAAAGTCTTGAGCAAATGGCTAATCGCATCCACGTGGTCGATTCCAAATTAGACGATGGGACATATTCTACGGCGCAGCACACATCGGCGCACCCCGCTCGCGGGCGTGCACATAGATCGCACGAGCGCAGTCGATGTGCCGCGATCCGGCGATCACTTTGGCAATGACGCCATTCAGGTCTCGGGTCGCGGTGCCCAACACACGAGTTTTGTGCTGCCAACGACGCGCCAGCGCTGGCGGACTTTCAACGAGTGAGCGACCAGCCGGCGCGCGCTTCACATGGCGCGCATGACCTGCCACGCCTGGTGCTTGGGCACAACAACCGTGATCTCAGGCGGCGGACCACAGGCCCGCACTGATGTAACCAAGCGTCATGGCAACGACCAACATGGCCCCCATTAGCTTCGGAGGCGCCGGCGATGGTATATCGAACCAGCGACAGGTAAACCCGATGGCCAGCCCCAATGCGGCACCGATGGCGATTTCAATCACGCATCACCGCCAGAGCGCCGCGCTGCAACCACACGATCACCCAGTTCATAGCCAAGCGTCAGCGCCACAACCAGTAGCGCACCGACCAACGCCGGTGGTGCAGGGACCGGAATCCCGGCAAGCTTGCACGCGGCGCCGATCGCAAACGCGACCCCGAGTCCCGCGATGTATTTTCCATTCATAACAGTGGGTCCCAACTAGTTAATGGCGAGTGCCTTGTAGACCGCCGCCAGCGCGGTTGCGCGCGCAGTAAGTGCCAGCGCGTGCTGATCAACCAGATCGAAACGCGTACGTTGTGCATCAAGCACCTCAAGGAAATTCGAGGCGCCGTTATCAAAGCGCAACTGAGCAATCTCACTGGCACGCGTACTGGCGGCCAAGGCCTCGCCTACGGCCCGTGCTGATTCGCTCGCGCCGCGATAGGTTGCCAGTGCGCTTTCCATGTCTTCGAGTGCACGTAACAACACGCCTCTAAATGTGGCCAGTGCTTGCTGCTCACGCGCCTGCGCCGCCATGACATCACGGCGCACCCGCCCGATATCAAGAAAGCGCCATGAAATGATTGGGCCGAAATCCCAACGTCGCGCGTCATCATCGCCAAAAACAGAAACGCTGCCGCCGTTGTAACCAAAGCTGCCGTTCAAGCTGATCTTTGGATAGTAATTTGCCACCTCAACGCCAACCCCGGAGGTGGCGGCCGCGAGCTGACGCTCGGCTGCACGAACGTCTGGCCGGCGTTTTAGCCACGCATCGGGCGCGCCCAGGTTGATGGTCTGAGGCATCGCGGGCAACACGCCTGCACCCAAAGTGGCCGTAAGCTGAGCGGACGGTTGCGCGGTTAGCGTAGCCAGTCGCTGCACTGCTCGTGCGACGGCCGCCTGCGTCGTCGGGATCTGTGCCGCGACCGAGCGCTCCAATGCACGTGCGCGCTCGACGTCCAGTGCCGTGCCACGTCCCGCGTTCAGCGTCGCCTCGAGAATGCGCACGGAGCGCATCTGGGTGTCGCTGCTGGCTTTTTGCGCCGCGAGTTGCGCCTGCGCACCGCGCAACGTGAAATAGCTCTGCGCCACCTCGCCAATAATGGCGCGCTGCACGTCCCCAAGGGTCGCGGCATCCGCCTCCACGATGGCGCGAATTTGCTGTGCCTGACGCCGCAGGCTGCCAAACAGGTCAATCTCCCAGGACGCATCAAAGCCGAGTCGATAAACCTCGGTGACACCAAGCCCCGGGAAGGCGAACGGATCGAGGTCACTAAGCCGATTTCGATCTGCGGACGATTCTGCGGTCACCGTCGGGAACAGGCTGAAGCGAGTCAAGCCACGCTGCGCCAGCGACTCGTCCAGCCGCGCGAACGCCAGCGCGATGTCGGCATTTTTTTCAAGCGCGGAGGCGATCAATTCATCCAGCAGCGGATCGTTAAAGCTGCGCCACAATGCGCCATCCGGAGGCGCCTGGGAATAGTGATCAGCCAAGCCATTTTCAAACTGTGCCGGGACCGCGGTTGCAGGCGGCACATAGTCTGGCCCCACCGCGGCACAGCCGGTCACCAGCAGCGTCATGAGCAATAGTGACCTACGCATGATCTTTCGTCTGCGCCACGGAAGCCTGCTCGATCGGAGGTTGCCCACGCGTCGCGAATTTGCGAATGACCACGTAGAAAACCGGCGTGAAGAACAGGCCGAAAAAGGTGACACCAAGCATGCCGAAAAATACGGTCACACCCATCACGTGGCGAATCTCGGAGCCCGCGCCCGACGCGAATACCAGCGGCAAAACACCGGCGATAAATGCGAAACTCGTCATCAGAATGGGGCGCAAGCGCAAGCGACAGGCTTCGACCGCCGACTCGACGATACCGCGACCCTGGCGTTCCAGATCGCGGGCAAACTCGACGATCAGGATGGCGTTCTTGCACGCCAGTCCCATCAACACCACCAGCCCAATTTGGGTAAACACATTGTTGTCGAGGAACGTGGGAGGAATCGACAGCGGCGGCGGAGGGATCCAGCCCCACCCGATCTTTAGCCCGAACCAAAGTTCACGCGCACTGTTCAGCAACCAGATGCCGCCGATGGACGACAACAGGCACAGTGGCACGATCAGGATGACGGCCAGCGGCAGCGACCAACTTTCGTACAAAGCGGCAAGCACGAGATACACCAGAATGACTGCGAGCGGGAACACTAACAGCGACGCATTGCCCTGCGTTACCTGCTGAAACGTCAGGTTGGTCCACTCAAGCTTTACGCCCGCGGGCAATATCGTCGCCGCAATTTTCTCAGTTTGGGCGACCGCCTGAATGGAGGTCAGTTGTGCCGGGTTAAAGCCTACCGACACATCCGCGGCGGGATAGCCGTTGTAGCGGATAACCGGGTCTGGGCCGAAGCCCTGCTCAACATCAATGACGCTGCCAATGGGCACCATCAAGCCCTGCTGATTGCGCACCTTGAGTCGTCCAATGTCGCCGATATCGTCACGAAACTCGGTATCCGCCTGCGCGTAGACGCTGTACACGCGGCCAAACAGATTGAAATCGTTGACGTACGCGGAGCCCAGATAAACCTGCATGGTGTCGTACAGGTCGGTCAGAAGAATACCCTGTTCCTTGGCTTTGGTGCGATCAACAATCGCGTTGAGCTGCGGCACGTTGGACTGGTACGACGAAAAAATTGAGTATGGGTCGAACCCGGGACTCTGACGCCATTCGTTGCTCAGTGCCTGCACGATCTTATTCAGGTCACCAAAGCCGACACCGCCACGATCCTGCAAATACATCTCGATACCGGACGAATTGCCCAGCCCGATAAGTGGCGGCGGCATCAGTGCGAATGCGAGTCCTTCTTCTATGGTGCTAAAACGTTGCGACAGTGTACTTGCCAATGCCGCCGCCGAAGCATCGCGCTCGTCGGCGGGGGAGATACCTAAAAACACGGTACTGAGGTTGGGCGTGTTGACGAAATGAACGCCGTTGAGTCCGGGGAAGGCCACCGCACTGGTCACGCCCGGCACCTCCAGCGCCAGCGATGACATCTTGCGCGTCGCCGCTTCAGTGCGGTCGATGGAGGCCCCTTCGGGCAGCAGCATGACGCCGAACAAATACTGTTTGTCCTGCACCGGAATAAAGCCGCCGGGCACAGCGCGAAAACCAACGAACGCCAAGGCTATGAGCAACGCGTACATGACGAACAGCCGTCCGGTGCGTCGGATCACGCCGGAGATGCTGCTGGAATACGCATTGCCCCCGCGCGTGAATACGCGATTGAAGGC
>CAYGSQ010000126.1:0-4703 GCA_964352435.1 uncultured Gammaproteobacteria bacterium
ACTCGGACTCGGATAGCGACAGCGACTCAGATTCCGATAGCGACTCGGACTCGGATAGCGACAGCGATTCGGACAGCGATAGCGATTCGGACAGCGATCAAGATCGCAAAAGTAGCCTCGGCCTCGGCACCATAGATACGGGTACGGGGTACTTTGGTAATTACAGGCAACCGTAGGTAGTGATTGACGAAGGGGGCAATTGCCCCCTTCTTCTTCTTCGGAGCCTCATAGGGCAACACATCACATGAGCGAAAAAAATGGGTGGAAGATTAAATAGCAGTTTCCGAGATCTCCGAGCTGGGATACTTCGAGGAATGCTCGTCGTGGGAGTGTTTAGTTGCATTACCAATGTGCTGATGTTGACTACACCCATCTACATGCTGCAGATGTTCGATCGTGTGTTGTCGAGTCGTAATTTTGACACTTTGGTCCTGCTTACGGTCATCGCAAGCTTCGCCTTGATCACTTTGGCCGCGTTGATGGTCATCCGGAGTGCAGTGTTGATAAATATCGGGTTTTGGTTCAATCAACAGATCAGTAGTGCCGCATTGGCTTCAGCGATATCAACGTCCACCAGCAGAGGAAAAGCGCCCTCATCGCGAATCCTCGGCGATCTGAGCATTGTTCAGAAATTTTTCAGCCGAGCTGCAATCATCCCGCTTTTCGACGCACCGTGGTCGCCTATTTTTATCCTGCTGGTTTTTTTCCTAAGTCCTATCCTCGGTGCTGTAGCGCTGGTAGGACTAATTTTGATGTTCGGACTCGCCATCGGCCATGACCGTATCGTTGCATTCCTGTCGGAAAAAGCCGGTGCTGCTTCGCGATCTGCGAACAAACAGGTGAAAGGTCTGCTTCGCAACGCAGACGCAGCCGAATCAATGGGGATGGTTGCGTCAGTAGTTCATGCATGGAGCGAAAATAATAACGACGCACTGGAACTACAAGCTCGAAAACAACAAGCGCAGGCAACCTACTCCGCGATCACCCAATTTGTTACCCAGGCTCTACGCGTCGCTATGCTATGCGCCGGCGCAACGCTCGTAATAAACAATAGCATTACAACAGGTGTCATGTTGGCTTCGGCAATTTTGGCATCAAGAGCCCTCGCGCCAATGACGAGGATTGTCAAAGCCAGACGCTCAGTAGTGGATTCACACAAAGCGTATCAGAGGCTCAAGAACGACCTTGAAAGCGTCCCTGACAGAGGATTTGGCGAGCGGATGCACTTACCGCGCGGGAATCTTTGTGTCCACCGGGCTTCATTCCGGTATTCTTCGAAATCCTCCTCGAGACCTGTCCGCAGGATTAGTCTCGAACTGGAACCTGGCGAAGTGCTATGCGTGTTCGGTCCATCAGGTTCCGGGAAAAGCACCTTCGCAAAATTAATCGTGGGAATCCTTAAGCCCCGATATGGTCAGGTGTTGCTCGGCGGGAGCCACGTGGACAGTTTGTCACCGGATACCCGTGCTGCGCACATCGGGTATATGCCGGCCGATGTACAGCTCTTCGATGGCACGATCCATGAGAACATTTCGAGAATGCGGGTCGGCGTCGAACAATCGGTTGTCGAAGCGGCAAAAATGGCCGGTATTCATGATTCTATTATCAATCTCCCGCAGGGATACGACACCAAAGTTGTTAATAACGAGCTGCCACTGTCTCCTGGCGAAATCAAACTTATCTCGCTGAGCCGAGCACTTTTTGGAAATCCGAGACTGGTCGTATTGGACGAACCAACATCGAATCTGGATAAGGCGAACGAAAAAAATTTGGTAGAGGTTGCTAGAGCGCTCAAAAATCAGGGCGCAATAGTCGTTGTTGTGACGCACCGCGTCGATCTCCTGCGTTGTGCAGATCAGGTTCTGGTATTGCCAGCGGGGAAAGTCACGAGGCCTGGGCGGTTGAAAGATGTCAACGTCAAAGCGCCGCAAGACGGTCGAGATCTCGCAGTGGCTTTAACTTCAGGAGCTGATGATGCGTAAGGACATCGTAACTGTCAGGCCAACACACTTCATTGCGTCGGCGCTTGGGGATTCGAGTAGTGGGAACACAAGCCAGGTCAACGGACTGCGCTCGCTGACCATCATCGGCGTAACCATTGCCTCGTTGTTCTTCGGGATTCTATTGGCATGGGTCACAATGGCAGAACTTTCAAGCGCGGCTATTGCACCCGGGGTTGTAAAAGTGTCGTCCAGTTTGAAGACGATTCAACATTTGGATCAGGGACTCGTCAAGCGGATTCTGGTCCAAAATGGAGATGAGGTTGCGGCCAACCAAGTGTTGCTTAAGTTGGATGGGACAGAAATACAGAGCAAGCTTGAATTGCTGCGTTGGCAGAGGCTCTCTGCACTTGCCCTTATTGCTCGACTTTCCGCCGAGCGTGACGGTCGCAGCGCTATTGAATTCCCTAAAGAACTAAGCATTCCCGCTATCGACAACAAGAACGCTGACCTCATGCAGGTGCAGCAAGATATCTTTGATGCGCGACGCAGGTCTCTTGAAACCAAAGACGAAATTATTTCGCAGCGCGTCACTCAGTATCATAGTGAAATCGACGGCCTGAAGGCTCAACTTACCGCCATTAATCTACAACTGCGTCTATCGAAGCGTCAGCTGGATGACATGAAGCGCCTTCTCGAACGAAAGCTTATTCCTGTGACCAAACCACTGGAGCTTGAGCACGATATCGCGAAAACCAGAGGCGAGCGCGGCAGAATTCGCGCGCAGATTGCGCGGGTAGGGCAGCGAATCGGAGAAGCACGCCTGGAAATCGTCGCGCTACATGAAAGCGTCCGCGAGGAGGCCGTTGTGGCATTACGCGAAGCCAATCGCTTGCTAAATGAGGCGCGCGAAAAACTCCCCGCTTTGGAACAGGTAGCTCGCCGCTTGAGTATTCGCTCACCGATTGACGGAACAATAGTAAATATGCAGGTTCACACAATCGGTGGCGTAGTTAGTCCGGGCGACACGCTCATGGAGGTCGTGCCAAAAAATGATGTGCTCGTAATTGAGGCAAGGATAAATCCGATCGATGTCGATGTTGTCCGTCCAGGGCTGCTGGCGAACGTGGCTCTAACCGCTCTCAATCGACGCAGCAATGTGCCTCTTGAGGCACGCGTTCAGTGGGTGTCTGCCGATCTCATTTCTGAACCCTCGACCGGGCAGAACTATTTCCTCGCGCGACTTGAACTTACAGAAGCGGCGAAATCGTCACACGGGGACAAGCCTCTGTCACCCGGCATGCTTGCGGAAGTAACAATACTAACCGGTCAGAATACTTACCTCGAATTTCTATGGGAGCCAATTAGACGCAATCTGTCCCGCGCTTTTCGGGATGGTTAGCAGTAGCAAGAAAGCGGATTTGCGGGTGAAGGTGATATCCATGGTCGAATTTGAACAAGAAGCACGTAAGATTTGCGAGGACGTTTTTGGCAGCGCCGTCGTAAAGACAAGCTCTCCAGGGCGTTCTACTCAGGTTGTTCGGTTTTCTCTCGGAGACGGAAGATCCATCATCGCTACAAGGCGTAAAACGACCGCGCGAGCGAATCTTGAATTCCATATCCTTCAGAAACTGGCGTCGCGCGGTGCAAAAGTTCCCGGCGTCCTGGCGTTCAACGGCAGACTGCTTTTCCAGGAAGATTTTGGCAAAAAGAGAATGTCGCTCGTCCTAAAAAAAGCCAACCGAATTCAAGGCGAACAACTTCTCAATTCAGGCCTCGTCAGCTTGGCCGACGTCCATGCCCGGGGCAAAGCCGCCGGATTGGATAGAGTCGTCGCAACACTGGGCGAGAGCGACGACTGGCTGCGAAACTATATCGACCGCCCCATAGTCCTTGGGCAATTTCTGGGCCTGCCTGCACCGAAGCTACCTGTTGAAAAACTTCTCAAGCTTCTGCGCGTAACGGAGATGAGCTTCATCAAGTGGGATGCGCGGCCTCCCAACGCAATTGTGCTCGCAGACGGAACCACGGGCTGGATAGATTGGGAGAACTGCGGGCGGCGAAGTCGGTTGGATGATCTGGCGTGGTATTTCGGTGATCAGTCAGTTCCTGATTGGCCTGATGTGGAAGAGCGATTAATCCGTCAACACTTACCAGCGTTTACTGACAACATGCCGCTGGACCAGGCTCAAGAATATTTGGCCGCATTTGGGGTGCTTCATATGTGCGTTCGTCTCAGTCAAATTCTCAATCGCGAGAAAAAGCGAGGTCTGCAGGGATGGGGTGACCAGACTTCTTTGGACAGGTTTTCTCAAAGGGCTGTATTCAACGCTCAAAAAATAGCCGTTCGGGCGTCGCGTTGGGCGAGCAGGTCTGTGCTTCTCGGTACGATGGCGGTGTGGCTTCAGGAAGTAGCTGACCAGATGGTGGTGAAAAAAAAAGCTGTTTAAAGCACGAATTCAGGTTTCCGGCCTCTTGCCTATGCCTCGTTTTTTTACACCAGCCAGCCAGGAATCCTCATTTCGAGAAACCGGCTGTCTGAATCCGAGCTGGCTTGATACTACCCAAGATACTTTGACAAAGGCGACACCATGCAACTACAACCATCAACCATATCTGACAATCGAGTGTCGAGCTGGCTCGGTCATTCTGGGCCTGTAGTTGCTTTCCTGCATCGAAATCTAAAGCGTGTTCGAACAGGCATCGAGAATGCCGCACTTTCTCGAATAAAGGCGTTTGAAAACGAACTCGGGATTTGCCCAT
>CAYGSQ010000126.1:4713-8272 GCA_964352435.1 uncultured Gammaproteobacteria bacterium
AATATGACCCACTCATTGGGCAGACTATCGCCGAGCTGATTGACGCCGGCCAGGTTTCAAAGAGCGTCCGGTTTCAAAACATCTATGATTTTTTTCAGGAAATGGAACAAGTCGAAAACCCGACTGCGCGTAAGAACAAGATGTATAGGAACGATCAATGGAGCTACGTTACCGTTCCAGGCACGCGGGATTTGAAAGTCTACGGACGAGACCAACGACTGAAGATGTACATTAAATGCTCCAGTCGGTCCGGATTCATTGAGTACATAAACTATTTCCGTGAAGGATGGAAATGGCGCAGAGATACGTACACTCCACAGGGTCTGCTAAGCCGTATCCAGTATCGAGACCCGGACAGCGATGAGTTTTTGCTCGAGCACTATCATCGACCCGATGGATCCATTGCGATTATTCAGATGCTGACAATCAAGAACGGGCGCCGGGAAATAGACCGGATTTCTCTGATGCATAGAAGCGGCTATTGCATTGATGAGTTTGGCAGCCAGAAAGAATTCATTGCGCATTGGCTGGACCTGATTACACGTGACCCGGAAAAACACTATGTGATGGTCTCAGATCGAAACCAGCCGTATTACCAGCCCTTGCGACGTATCAAGGCACTACCCGGAAAAACCAACGTATCAGTAGTAGCGGTAATTCATTCTGTTCATGTAAAAGACTCTCGGGATATCGAAAACAGCAAGACTAAATTCACCTATGCGGAAATTCTCAACGATATACAGGAACCAGATGCGGTTGTTGTAGGCACGCCGTCCCAGAAACGGGACATTGCCAATCGCTACGGAAATGGAAATCTGCGAGTGATCCCGCATACCTACAATGAACCCGCTGAGTTACCGTTCGCGGACTTTCGTCAAAGAGATAGGAAGAAGCTGGTTTACCTGGCTAGATATCATTCAGAAAAAAATCAGCAGGCCGCAATCCGTGCGTTTGCTCGCGTCGTTAAGCGCGTGCCTGATGCAACCCTGCATTTGTTTGGAAACGGGAATCAGGAATCAGCTCTTAAGCAACTGATCAAACAGTTGGATCTGGAAGCTTCGGTGTTCGTCAACGGCTACACCACCGATGTCGCTGAGACCTTTCGGTCGGCAGGTATGTCTGTATTGACCAGTAAAGAAGAAGGTTATCCGCTTGTGGTGATGGAAAGCCTGTCCCAAGGCTGTCCGGTTGTGTCGTACAACATCAGCTATGGGCCATCCGATATGCTTCAAGACGGAAAAACCGGGTGCCTGGTGCCCGCAGGGAACGAAGAACGTTTTGCGCAGCGGATCATAGAGCTGCTGGAGGACCCACAGCGCCATGAGCAGATGTGTATCAGCGCCTATCGGGCATCGCAAGACTTTGGGGTCAAGGTTGTTGCAGATGGATGGAAAGAGTTGATTCGGGGCCTGGGGGCGGCAACAAGTGGCTCCAACAGTCTGGCCGATGAGCAGGCTTTCCAGGTCGAGACGCTGGCTTTGATACGTCGTGCGCTGGTAGATCCAACTGCAAGTCTTGATGTTTCAGATGATCTATCTGCTGTATACGATGCTCAAATCGGTCAAGTATTCGTGACGCTGTTCCAGCCAGGTTTGCCTTCGATTCGATGGGGAAGTCGGCGCTCGACATTATCCAAAGCGCTATCCCGTAACGTGACGATGATCCGCAAACACGAGCGATTCAGTGATTTCAATCCGTCCGATCCTACTGAATGCCGTATTCTCCTCGAGTTGGTAACTGAGGAGTATCCGGTTGCCATCGCCGATGTAAGTGCGAATCAATTTAACAACCATCGCTTTGAACCCGGAATAACAGGATTCAAGTTTCACTACAAAGGAAAGACGCACTATTACATGCCTACCGATGCGATTACGCGTAGTCATTTGACCCTGAAACACGCACTAAATGACATGTCGAAGAAGTGTGGCGTCGCGAGTGAAACAAACAGTATGCGCAAGCGCGCGAAAATAATGAAAAGCCTGCCGATTTTTTACTGGATCACCAAGAGCAGAGCAATCGTGACCGATGGAACTTTAGCAGACAAGACGCTGCCGCTTTACCGTGGTTACCCGATGCCAGTGCCGGAAGCGGACGCAGAAGCGTTGGAGGAGGCTGTCTATGCCGGTGCAGATTGGGTAGTCGACAACATGCATGACAACGGCACATTCCTTTACTACTACGATGCAATTAAGGACTCGGTTGTTGACCACGAGCACCCGAGGATGCTTGATCCGCTTTATTACAATATGCTGCGTCACAGTGGAGGCACGCTAGCACTGCTACGAGCATTTGAACTGGGCGCCAATCCACGTTATCTGGAAGCCGCTCGTTTGTCTCTTGATTTTCTGCTTACGACCTGCCGCGAACACGATGTGAATGGTGAGAATGCCGTCTACGTGTTTTTCAATCGGAAATCAAAATTGGGTGGTACGGGCATAGCGCTTTGTGCGCTGATGCAGTACGTTCGTTTGACCGGCGACTCTCGCTACGATGAAACAATCGAGGGAATGGTGCGCCATTTACTTTCGCGCGTTGACAATGACGGTGAAATGATTGGTTACTTCATACACCCCGGATTCAATCATGGCAGACCTATCCTTGAGCCAGACGCAGAATCCAAGCGTGAGCTCTTTTCATTTTACTACCCGGGCGAGGCGCTTCTGGGATTGGCCTTGTACTGCCGGCATTTTCCCAACGGTGACCCAACACTTGCTGATCGCGTTAAGGCAACGTCCCGGCGGGCACTGGACTTTTTGGTCCATGAACGTCCAAAACGGTACCCTGATTTGTTTACGTCGCTGCCATCAGATGGCTGGCTGATGCAGGCGATCGAAGAGTGGCTAAAGCTCGATGAGTTTCGTGACGAGGACAGCTATAGAGATTTTGTTTACTCGGATGCGGACGCAATGCTCGAACATATGTATACCGAAAAAAACAGTCCCTACCTCGACTATCCCGGCGGCTATTTTTACGAATACGGTGACCATGTCTACACCGACGGCGCGCGCAGCGAAGGGTTGGTTGCAGCCTTTTTTCTTGCTCGCGATCTTGGCGACCAACAAAATATGCAGCGCTATTTCGACGGCTGTCGCCTTGCCGCAAAAAACCTCCTGTACGCTGTAAACACCGTGGAATCGAGCTACGCGCATCGTTGTCCCGAGAAAAGTCATGGCAGTTTCCGTTTTAAGCTGACGCGCCAATGGGTTAGGGTCGATTCCGCTCAACACGCCGTCTGTTTTTACGCTCGATTGGCTGGTGCAAACCAAATAATCTCCAGAGAACCCGGAGCGATTCACTGAGGCTTAGCCCCGAAGATCGCCCCAAGCCGATCTGGGCCCATCCCATTCGGCGCGCCAACTGCGACAACGCCCGTCTTTCCAGGAAATGTGTCCAATTTGCCACGCACACAGTCAACCGAGATCAAGTAACATTCATTGTGGCTTTACAAGCGCTGAGCTTTCTCGGCGGTAATTCAGGGAGAACGGCAATGAACCAGAACCTCTTTACGGATAAGAAGGATAAACGCCCTACCGCAAGTATCGCCAGCGCGATTGAATGA
>CAYGSQ010000127.1:0-8266 GCA_964352435.1 uncultured Gammaproteobacteria bacterium
CCGGTCGCGAGGTTGGAGATTTCGTTCAGTGCGAGGCTGAGTTCGTTCGACTCCCTTGCCTGGTATTGGGCGGGCAGCTGGTCGATCAAATGACGCTCGATCACCGACTCCTGCGCCATGCCCCAAACCAGCAACATGATCAGAACCGGTATGACCATCCACAGTGCGGTGTAGGCGCCATAGTAGGTCGGCAATGAATGAAGCGTGTGGGTGAGCTTGGGCCCACCGGCGACCGTCACTGCACGTTGCCGCGAGAATAGATAGGCAACGCTTGTCAGCGCCAGCAACAACATGATGAGAGTGAACGTGCTCAAGAGTTTTGCTTCTTAGACCCTATTGACTCAAGGAACGTGGTTCGACCACCGCAACGTGAGTAAGACGAAAAACGGCGGCCTTATCTCAAGACCGCCGTGCCAGTGCAAAGTCGGTGCCGACGAGGCTATTCGGCGTGGGCGAGTTTAACAGAAATCAGGCCCGCGACCGCTGCCAAAACCTCGGCCCGCTCGTCTTCCGGCAGTGGGATCAGGCCCTTGTCTGTCAGATAGCCGTCTTCGCCAATGGCGTTCTCGCTCACGAACTCATCGATGTACTCCTGGATACCCGGGATCGTGCCGATGTGCGCCTTCTTGGCGTAGAAATAGAGCGGCCGGGAAACGGGGTAGCTGCCGTCCGCAATCGCGTCGAACGTCGGCGCGTGGCCATCTACCGATGCCCCCTGCACGCTGTCGCTGTTCTGATCCAGGAAGCTGAATCCGAAGATGCCCAGCGCTGCCTGGTTGTGGTTGAGTTTGGTTACGATCAAGTTATCGTTTTCGCCCACCTCTACAAAGCGGCCGTCTTCGCGCATGGTGTGACACAGTGACTTATAAGCATTCTTGTCGGTGCCCTTGAGCGCCTTGACCCAATCGAAGGTTTTGCAGCCACCTTCCATCGCCAGCTCGACAAACGCGTCACGCGTACCCGAAGTCGGGGGCGGCCCCAGCACTTCGATCGTCACGTCCGGCAATTCGCTGTTGACGTCCTTCCAGGTTTTGTACGGGTTTTCGACGAGGGTCTCGCTGCCCTTGGGATCCGGCACGTTCTTGGCCAGCGCCAGGAAAATGTCGCGACGTGTCAGCGCGATTGGGTCGGCCTCAATTGAGTTGGCGATCACAATGCCGTCATAGCCGATATTGACCTCGACCACTTCCTGTACCCCGTTTTCAGCGCACATATCGATTTCCGATTGCTTGATGCGGCGGGAAGAGTTGGTGATGTCCGGGTACTGAACACCAATGCCTGAGCAAAAAGCCTTCAAGCCACCGCCCGAACCGGTAGGCTCGATTTTCGGCGTTTTGAACTTGGTGGAGTTACCGAAGTTTTCGGCGACAACGGTGGCAAAGGGGTAGACCGTTGAAGAACCAACGATGTTGATCTGGTCACGGCTGCTCTGCGCGTGGGCCGTCAGGCTCGATGCCATAAAGCCGGCAGCAAGAAGGGCGATGCCCGTATAAGTGAATGTTTTCACGGTTTACTCCTTAGCGAGTAGATTTCAACTGCCGCCAGTCTAGAGTTGCTATGTTACGGATTTGTTTCACTGGGTCGGGCATCGCCGGAAGCCCATAAAGAATCTCGGAAAATGCATTAAATACAAAGCTTTAAGTCTTTGTGATGTTTTGTCTCCAACGGGCGGGAAAGCGCGGATTTGGCCAATATTGGCTGACCGTGCGGTGCAAGTTATGCTGCGACGCATCAGAAGGCGGCGTCGTGTGGCGGTATTCGGGGTATCAGGCGCGACTCATATCAATGTTCAGCACCAGCATGAGGGGGCGGCACAGGGCTTATCAATAATTAAGGGATGCGTAACAAAACCGTAACGTTGTCGTCACATCATACGCCTCGAAACCACACTCCCTGACTTTCGAGTCGGGTTCAACCCGCTCACGACCGCGCCGCGTGCCGACCGTAAGACGAGAATTACAGTTATGAAACCATCTACAACCTATGCCCGTTTTTGGCTGAGCGTCGCAGGCGCCGGGATTTTACTGCTTTGTGGCCCGGGCACGTACGCACAGCTCTCAAACAGCAGTGGCGATGAATGGGTGCAGGAAGAAAGTGTTGCACCAAATTCGCTTAAGGGCACTTACGGCAGCAAAGGCTTCCGCCTGGAAACTCTCGACGGAAACTGGCAAACCAACTTGCAGTGGCGTGCACAGTTTCGCTTCACAAACCCAACTAGCGGTGACCCGCGTCAGCTGTCGGCGTTTGACGATGCCAGCCAGTCAACGTTCGAGGCACGTCGTCTGCGCATGAAGATTGGCGGACACGGTTATCAGCCGTGGCTCAAATATTATTTTGAGGTTGACCTGCAACCCAGTCGCGATGTGGATGACGGTTCTTCATCGTCCAGCGCACGCGTGATTGACTGGCGTATCGATGTGGCCAAATGGGGCTGGGGCGGTATTCGTGTCGGCCAATGGAAAATTGACTATAACCGGGAGCGCGTTGACTCATCGGGTCGTCAGCAGTTTGTTGAACGCTCTATTGTTAACCGCGTGTTCACGGTCGACCGTCAGGTCGGTGTACAGCTTCGCGGTCACGCCTTTAAAGAAACCAACGCTGACCTGCGCTGGTACGCAGGTGTCTTTACCGGCAACGGGCGCGGCGTGCGCAACACCAGCAGCGATCTGATGTACGTGGGTCGCCTGCAGTGGAACTTCCTGGGTCGCGACCTGGGATTGCGTCAAACCGATGTTGAGTTTACCGAAGATCCAACGGCCAGTTTCGCGCTTGGTGCGTCAACCGTCACCGGTGCCTGCACGCGTTGGTCGTCGTCGGGCTGCGGCAACCTCGACGGTTTCGAATCCCCCGCGTTAGCGGCCATCGATCAGTTTGAAGTGAATCAGATGGTGCAGGAATTCGCGTACAAGTGGCGTGGTTTATCGCTGCAGCAGGAATACCATCATAAGACCGTCAAGGATCGCGTTATGGGAACCGAAAATGACCTGTCCGGTGGCTATGCACAGGCGGGCTACTTCTTTCACTACCTGATGCCATCCGTGCCCAGGCAATTGGAATTTGCGGTGCGCTATGCACAACTCGAAGAGCCCAATCGGGCCGACCGCTCCGTCGACAACGATCGCGACGAGATCACACTTGCGGCCAACTGGTTTTTCAAAGGCCACAACAACAAGCTTACGCTCGACCTATCGCGCCTGAGTCTTGATGACAATCTGGTCGGTCGTGGTGAGTCCGAAAGCCGCGTGCGCTTTCAGTGGGACGTGTCTTTCTGATACCTGGCCAATTATCTTGCACCCGCGGTCTTGCTGGCACGTAGATCATCGTGACCGTGACGCGGGTGCAGGCTTTTGCCTCCCTGAAGACGTTTGTCTTTGCGGCACGATGTTAAAGTAGCGATCATGAAAATCTTTTCGCTTCTCCTGGCGATCTTGGTCAGTATCGTGAGCTGCGTGCACGCGGGCAATGACCCACCTGCGCCTTACCTCTATATCCTCGGCGTTGCACAGGACGCGGGCTACCCCCAGGCCGGGTGCTATGAAGGTCACTGTGCCGCGGGCTGGCAGGAGGCGTCACTTAAACGCGGTGCGGTCGCGCTTGGTTTAGTTGATCCGCAACAGCAGGTAAAATTCTTGTTCGAGGCGACGCCCAATCTGCCGGACCAACTGCATGCGTTGCACGTTGAAGCGCCGGACGACGCATTCGAATTTGGCGGCATCTTTTTGACTCATGCTCACATTGGGCACTACACCGGTTTGATGTTTCTTGGCCGCGAAGCAATGGGCGCGGACAACGTACCGGTCTTTGCCATGCCGCGCATGCGCGAATTTCTGCGCGCCAACGGACCGTGGGAGCAACTCGTCACGTTGCAGAACATCGCGCTGATGCCGCTTGTAAATAATACCGCGGTGTCTGCGGCGCGTGTTCGGGTGACGCCATTCCTGGTACCCCATCGCGATGAGTATTCGGAAACCGTGGGCTATCGACTGGATGGGCCGAACAAGAGCGCGGTGTTCATTCCCGATATCGACAAGTGGTCACGTTGGGATGAGGATCTGGTGGCGCTGGTCAAAAGCGTCGACTACGCACTACTCGATGCGGCGTTTTTTGCCGACGGTGAACTGCCAGGGCGGGACATGTCCAAAATTCCGCACCCGTTTGTGTCCGAGACAATGGCTGCGCTCGAATCTCTGACCCATGAGGAGCGCAGCCGCGTCTGGTTTATTCACATGAACCACACCAATCCACTGCTGGATAAAAAAAGCGCCGCGTATCGGCAGGTGCGTGAGCTTGGTTACAACGTCGCAATTGAGGGTAGTTCACTCGGACTGTGATCCATTGGCCCCTGGTTAGTGCGCCTCAAGATCAAACACGAAATTCTGCCTGAGTCTGGACTCTACGTTGCGACCGTCTTGCACGGCAGGCACAAACACTGCGCCGCGTAACGCGCGTCGCACTGCCTGCTCGAAACCATGTCACGTCGGCTGCCTTTACGTGGGCTGCGCGGCGACCGTGGCGTGTGCGCGCTGGCGTATCTCGTTGGCGACTTTTGATGGGTCGGCGACGGTCGCGACAAGTGAATATCCGCGACGGGTTGGAATAATTACCACGTCATCACCGGTTACCGCGGCGAGCGCCTTACGTGTATCTCTCAAACGAAACCAGCCGAGTTGATAACCCGGAACGCCGACGCCATTGCTGCGCACAAACAAGCGCACACCCCGGTCGCTTGACAGGTTGGCCGTTTGAATTTGATCTACTTCAATTTCGCTAAACGCGAATCGCTTGCCGTAAACAGGGACGTTAAACAGCAGCTCGGTATCGGTGAGTATGATGCTCGACTGGGTTTGCGCAAACGACAGCCACAAGAAACCCAGCGCGATGGGCAGGCAGATAATCGCCGCCAACAAAAGTGAAGCCTTGGTGCCGTCAACGAAAGTGTAGGCAAACATAAAGACGCCGAGCAACAGGAGCGCGGTGCCAATCAGCGAGAGGACGCCCAACGCTTTGGCAGATTGAATTTTGCTTTTCATCGAGCGCGACCGCTAGCCACGTGGGCGCTTAAAAAAGAAGAACCAGCCAAACCCGCGCGTATCGTGGCTGCCACTGACCAGTTCCCAGCCCAGTTTACCCAGTCCGTTCAGTTCTTCGTCAATTTCCCCGGCCATGCCACCGCCGAAAAGTTTGGATTTGATCTCGATGGTTTTGTATTCCCATTTGTTTTTCGTCATCCGTCGTCGCCTCGTTCATCGCTGTGATCCGACTGATCGGTCGTTGGCTTCGTGATCCGGCCTGCGCGACGCAATGCGTCGCGCAGCGCATACTCAATTTGCGCGTTGACACTGCGCAACTCATCGTCGGACCAACGCTTGACTGCGTCAAGAATTTCCGCGTTGATGCGCAGTGCAAAGCCTTTCTTGCTCACAATACTAATTGACGTCCAATCGCGTTCGTTATCGTTTAGTAAATAGTACCGGTGTTGACCACCGGTTGGGTTGCCTTATCTGAACAAAGCACCGTGAGCAGGTTACTGACCATGGCTGCCTTACGCTCGTCATCGAGCTCGACAATCTGTTGCTCCGATAACTGATGCAGCGCCATTTGGACCATGCCCACCGCGCCTTCCACGATGCGTGAGCGCGCCGCAATAATCGCGCTGGCCTGCTGCCGTTGCAGCATGGCGTTAGCGATTTCCGGCGCATAGGCGAGGTGACTGATGCGTGCTTCAATCACTTTAACGCCGGCATCGCTGAGTCGGTCCTGAATCTGGTTCATCAGATGATTGGAAATGACCTGTGGATGGCCGCGCAGTGACGGCTTATCTGTGTCGTCATCCTGGTCGTAAGGGTAACTCGATGCCATGGCACGCACCGCGGCCTCGGACTGAATTTGCACGAAGCTCTCATAGTCGTCGACGTTGTAAACCGCCTCGGCCGAATCAACCACTTGCCATACAATGACCGCCGCAATTTCAATCGGGCTGCCGTCCAGGTCATTGACCTTGAGCTGCCCGCTCTCAAAGTTGCGCACGCGCAGCGAAACCTTGTTCTTCTTGTAAAAAGGGTTGTTCCAGCGCAGGCCGGGCGTGTTAACGGTGCCGATATAGCGACCGAACAGACTGAGAACGGCGGCCTGATTGGGCTCGACCTGAAATAGTCCGGCCATCATTAGCAACGTCACGGCCAATCCCGGGATGCTGACAAGCGCGACCATTTCATTGTTCGCTTCCATCTGCGCGATGAAATTGAAGCCGAATAAGGCGGCGACGGCGATGCCGACCAACAAAATCGGGATGCCACTGAGGGAGCTGATGTTCTTTTCTTGCATGGTTTTCTCCAAGGTTCGCCCGAAACGATATCATACTAATATCATTTCGCCAAAAAAACCCCGTATCACCCCTTTATGGGATGCAATTTGCCTCATTCACCCTCTATCCTGCGGCTGTGGCAAGCGTCATATCCGCAGTGGCCAACTCTCCCTGGGGGGCCAAGCTCCGGTGTCCGCCCGTCCCGCCGCATACCCCAAGTGGCAGATCGGGTTGGGCGCCGGAATCCCGGATGCTATAAAGCGCCATGGAATATCTACACACTATGGTGCGGGTCCGCGATCTGGATGCGTCACTCACTTTCTATCGTGATCAGCTTGGGCTGGTCGAAACCAACCGCTATGAAAACGCAAAGGCCCGCTTTACGCTGGTCTTTCTCGCCGCGCCGGGAGATGTCGAACGCGCGCGTGCGGGCAGTGCGCCGCTGGTCGAGCTGACCTATAACTGGGATCCCGAAGACTATGCTGGCGGCCGTAATTTCGGGCATCTGGCCTATCGCGTCGACGATATCTACGCCACTTGCCAACAACTAATGGACGCCGGTGTTACGATCAATCGACCGCCGCGCTGCGGACATATGGCTTTCGTGCGCTCCCCTGACAACATTTCAATTGAGCTTTTGCAAAAAGGCGAGTCGCTCGCACCGGCCGAACCCTGGGCCTCTATGCCCAACACGGGAGAGTGGTAGGGCGACGGGTAACCCGAGCGACCACGTCAATGCGACATTTAAATTACAACCACTTGCAGTACTTCTGGGCCGTCGCGCGCGAGGGCAGCATTGTCAAGGCGGCGGACGTTCTGCATCTGACGCCGCAAACCATCAGCGGCCAGTTAAAGCTGCTGGACGAGGCGGTGGGCACGCCCCTGTTTGACCGCATCGGGCGACGCCTGGAGCTATCGGAAAAGGGCCGCGTGGTGTTCGAATACGCCGACGCAATATTTTCTATAGGTGCCGAGCTTGCCAGTGTCGTGCGCGGCCACCATCCCGGTGCACCCGTGCAATTTACCATCGGCGTCGTGAACTCCGTGCCCAAGCTCATTGCCGAGCGCATCATTGCACCGGCGCTCGCGGCGGGTGATCTGCGCTTACGCTGCATCGAGGACACGCTCGACAATTTGCTCGGTAGCCTTGCGACTCACCGACTTGACCTGGTTTTGTCGGATCAGCCCTTTGTCCCCGGGGTGGGATTGCGCGCGTATAACCACAAACTCGGCGAGAGCGGCCTGTCATTTTTCGCTTTGCGCAATGTTGCGCGCCGTTACGCCAACAACTTCCCGGACAGTCTCGAAGATGCGCCCATGTTGATGCCCTCGCCAAATTCTGCGCTGCGTCGCCGACTCGATGAGTGGTTCGAATCGATGGAAATTGCGCCGGTGATTGTCGGTGAGATCGATGACAGTGCATTGCTTAAAGCGTTTGGCGAGGCCGGTGCGGGTCTGTTTGCCGCGCCATCGGTTATCGAGAAAGAGGTTTGCCGTATGTATCGCACGCGTGTCGTTGGACGCGTGGACAGTATTCGAGAGAGCGTCTATGCCATCTCGTCCGAGCGCCGTATCAAGCACAACTCGGTGGCGCTGATTACCAGTACGGCGCGCTCCGAGCTGTTTGGTGAGGATTTACCCTAAGATCGGGTTTCCCGATGTCAGATCACAAAAAAAGCGAATTTTCCGACGCCTCGTGATTGTTCATACTTCAACTCATTGCAGACACTAACCAAGAGCAAAGAGCATGAACCTGACCCGCACCATCGACGCCCTGACCCGCAGTACCCTCAGCAAGACATTGACGCGTAGCGCCACTGCCGCGCAGCGCGGCATAAGCGGCGCCCGGAGCGGCCGTCAGCACGATTGGTTGCGCGAGGTGGGCGATATCAGCTGGCAGGCCTGCGCCCGCTATCGCCATGGCCTTCTGCGCACCGCTGGGCGCAAACCACTGCCCACGTC
>CAYGSQ010000128.1:0-8257 GCA_964352435.1 uncultured Gammaproteobacteria bacterium
CGTCAGGAACGGTGGTTTGCTTACGGCCAGATTCAAAACGCGTTCAAAGTCCGCAACACTTTCGGGCAGCAACAGCGACACTTCGGTTGCCCGAAAGTGTGCCGCCATTTCGCTGTCGTCACAGCCTTCAACGCCGGCCGGCGCCAGTAGCCAGCGCGTGATGACTTCGTTGGGATAGAGCGCGCCGTAAAGCGCGGCCATCGCACCGCCCATGGAGCTGCCCGCGATATGAATGCGCGTATGCCCCATGGCGTGCAACAGATCGTGCAGGCGTCGGGTTTGATCCATGAAAGAATAGGGAGCGTCAGGCAACCGCGTGGATGCGCCAAAGCCGGGGAGGTCCGGCGCGATTACGTGAAAGTGCGGCGTCAGGTGCCCGGCGATACGTGTGTAGTTGTCCTTGTCGGCGCCAAAGCCGTGCAGCAGCACCAGCGTTTCACCGCGTCCACCTTCGAGATAGTGGACATTGACGTCGCCGATGGACGTCTGGCGCGCGCGCAGACCGTTGCGTCGTCGCTCAAGGCCCAGCGCCAGCGCTGCGGCACGAGCCGGCGCCAGCCATTCAAGTGCGATGATCGCCGTGACGATCAGGACCGCCGCTATCCACCATGCGTTCAAAATGTAGGTCCCCGAGCAAGCTTTACGGCGCAGTGTGGGCGATTGCCCGGCCAAGCGCAAAAACCACCCGGGAATCGACTATCATGGGCCCTTGATACGCGCAGGAAACGCCCCGATGCAGCAACCAAGTCCCAACTCTGACCGCAGCTTACGCGGCGTGCAATGCACCTTAGCCGCGCTGCTTCTGTGGACCATGGCTGCATGTTCGGATTCGGGCACGCCGATTGTCCCGGTGATCAAAAATGATCGCGCGGCGCTCGAGATCGCCCAGGCGGCACGACCTGCGCTGTGGCGCGTGGCGGACGACGACACCACGGTTTATTTGTTCGGCACCTTCCATGCGCTCAAGCCCGACGTTGAATGGTTTGATGGCAACGTTCGCGCGGCGTACGACGCGGCGGATGAAGTGGCGCTGGAGGCCATCGATACACAGGACGCTATCTTGATGCAGCAGCTGGTACTGCGCTATGCCATCGACCCGCAAGGCCGCAAATTGTCCGGCGTCATCAGCCCGCAAACGAAAGATAGCCTGGTCGAGGCGTTGCAGAGTCTCAACGTGTCTCTGATATCGGTGGACGCAATGGAGCCGTGGATGGCGACGATGATGCTGTCCAACTTGCAGATGATTGCGTCGGGCTACGATGCCACGCTGGGTGTCGACCTGCGATTGCAGCGCGAAGCCGTGAGCCAGAACAAAAAACTGACCGGTATTGAGAGCACCGAAGCGCAACTTAAAATGCTCGACGGCTTTCCTGAGGCGCAGCAGATTCGTTGGCTGGAACTCACCTTGCGCGATTGGGATAAGGGCCCGAAGACGCTGGATGAGCTGCTGGCTCTGTGGTCGATCGGTGACATCGAGGGTTTTACCGACGCGATGGTTGAGTCGATGGAAGAAGTTCCCGACCTGGTCGACGTGCTGCTGCGTGATCGCAATGAAGGCTTTGCAGACTGGATCATCGAGCGCATGGATGAGCCGGGCACGGTCTTTTTTGCCGTGGGGGCCGGGCACCTGGCGGGGCCTGACAGTGTGCAGGATTTTCTGCGCGGTGAAGGCATTCGTGTCACGCGGCATTAAGGTTGGTGTCAGTGCAACCTGATCTTGATGTGCTCATTGTGGGCGCCGGCTTCGGTGGTCTTGGCGCCGCAATCGCGCTGAAAGAGCGCGGCGTGACGTCGTTCGCCGTGCTGGAAAAAGCCGCTGATCTGGGCCGCACATGGCTCGCGAACCGCTATCCCGGCTGTGGCTGTGATGTCGCATCGCATCTCTACTCATATTCCTTCGCGCCCAATCCACAATGGTCGCGCAGCTTTTCCGGCAGTGAAGAGATCTGGCGCTACCTGAAGGACTGCGCACAGCGCTACGCGCTCGCCCCGCATCTGCGATTTAATTCCTGCGTACAAGCTTTGCGATGGTGTGACGACGAGCGCCTGTGGCAGGTGTCCATTGATGGCGCGCCTGCTCTTCGAGCGCGCAGCGTCATTCTGGCGACGGGGGCATTGTCGCGTCCCAAGTTGCCCGATATTGCCGGGCTCGATCAATTTGCCGGCCGTGTGTTTCATTCCCAAAGCTGGGATCACGACTACCCGCTTGAAGGCAAGTCAGTCGCGGTGATCGGCACTGGTGCCAGCGCGATCCAGTTCGTGCCGCACGTGGCCAGACGTGCTGCGACCCTGACGCTCTTTCAACGCACACCACCGTGGATACTGCCCAAGCCGGATCGGGCGCTGACGGGTTTTGAGCACCGACTGTTCCGACGCCTGCCGTGGTTGCAGCGCCTGTTGCGCGGGTTTATTTACAGCACCAACGAACTGCGTGCCGTCGCGTTCGTCTATCAGCCGGGGCTTTTGAAACTGTTTGAATGGCTCGCGCGCCGGCACATTCGTCGTGGTATCGAGTCGGCTGCTTTGCGCGCGGCGGTCACGCCCGACTACCGGATCGGTTGTAAACGTGTGCTCATTTCCAACGATTATTATCCAGCGCTCAATCAGGACAACGTCACGCTGGTGAACCAGGGCGTGCGCGCATTGGATGCCACCGGCGTGATTGCGATGGACGGTACGCATACGGCCTGCGACGTCGTCGTGCTCGGCACGGGCTTTAATGTAACGGCACCGTTTGACGAGGGCTTTGTTACGGGCCAGAACGGCAGTGATTTGGCCAGGCTTTGGCAAGACGGGCCGCAGGCCTATCTGGGTACCGTTGTGGCGGGATTCCCGAATCTCTTTATGATCGCTGGCCCAAACACGGCACTTGGCCACAATTCCATGATTTATATGATCGAGTCGCAGCTGCGTTTTATAATGTCTGCGCTACAATTGCAGGCGCGCTCGCCCGGTCAGGTGTTGGTTGTCGACGACGACGTGCAACGCGAATTCAACGAACAGGTGCAGCGCGATTTGGCGCATTCGGTTTGGAATACCGGTGGCTGCACCAGCTGGTACAAGCACGAGGGCGGTAAAAACGTCGCGTTGTGGCCAGGCTTTACATGGCGATTTCGCGCACGAACCAAACACGCGAACCCGGCCGATTTTAAATCACTGTCTCATAGGAGCTGAGCTCACCCATGTCATCGGATCAAGAGAGTACGGCCGCGCTTGCCGCGGTGCGCGACAACCTGCGTCACCGACGTACGGTCGCGTTGTTTGAAGAACGCCCGGTCGATCGTCAACACGTGCTGGACGCTATTTCGCTGGCCCGTTGGGCGCCCAATCACCATCTGACCGAGCCGTGGCATTTTTACTTGCTTGGTGATGACGCGCGTGGGCAAACGCTCAAGTGGGTCGAGGTAATTGTCGGGGAGCGCGCCAACCCGCAGATTGGCGCACGCAAGCGCGATAAGTGGGCCAAGGTACCGGGCTGGGTTATCGTCACGTGCCGACGCAACGAAGACTCGTTGGTGCAACAAGAGGACTACGCCGCATGCGCGTGCGCCGTCCACAATTTCTCACTATATTTGTGGCAGCTTGGCATCGGCATGAAGTGGTCGACCGGTTCGATTACGCGCGATACGCGCTATCTGGATGCGCTGGGCATCGACGGTGAGCGGGAGCAGGTGGTGGGCCTGATCTCCTACGGATACCCAAAACTCATTCCCGTACAAAAACGCCGCGACGTGCAAGACATCGTCACCCAACTTCGCTAGCAGGAGAAACCTATGCAAACCAAAGCCGCAGTAGCCTGGAAAGCCGGCGCGCCGCTCACGATCGAAGACGTTGAGGTGGGCGGGCCGCGTGAAGGCGAAGTCATGGTGGAGATTCACGCGACCGGTGTGTGCCACACGGATGCTTTTACCCTTTCAGGCGATGATCCTGAGGGAGCGTTTCCCGCGATCCTTGGGCATGAAGGCGCCGGCGTTGTGGTGGAGGTCGGGCCAGGTGTGCGCGATCTGAAAAAAGGCGATCACGTTATTCCTCTTTACACGCCGGAATGCCGCACCTGTAACTTTTGCCTGCACCCGAAAACCAACCTGTGTCAGTCCATTCGTGCGACGCAGGGGCAGGGCCTGATGCCCGATGGCAGCAGTCGTTTCCGCGTGGGCGATCAGGACGTGCTGCATTACATGGGCTGTTCTACATTTTCCAATTACACGGTACTGCCCGAGATTGCGTTGGCCAAAATTCGCAAGGACGCGCCGTTTGAAAAAGTCTGCTACATCGGCTGCGGCGTAACCACCGGCATCGGCGCGGTGATTTATACGGCAAAAGTTGAGCCTGGTTCCACGGTTGCGGTCTTTGGCCTGGGTGGTATTGGACTCAACGTTATTCAGGGCGCCCAGCTCGTTGGCGCATCACGCATTATCGGCGTAGACCTCAATCCAGCACGCGAGGCGCTCGGTCGCCAGTTCGGCATGACCGACTTCGTCAACGCAGCGGATTCGCCCGACGTGGTCGCCGAACTGGTCGACATGACCGACGGTGGTGTCGACTATAGTTTCGAATGCATTGGCAATGTAAAGACGATGCGTCAGGCGCTTGAGTGCTGCCACAAAGGCTGGGGCGAGAGTGTCATCATTGGCGTGGCAGGTGCTGGCCAGGAAATTGCGACCCGGCCGTTCCAGTTGGTGACCGGCCGTGTGTGGCGCGGCACGGCATTTGGCGGTGCGCGCGGGCGCACCGACGTGCCAACCATCGTCGACTGGTATATGGACGGCAAGATCAACATTGACGACCTGATTACCCACACCTTACCGCTCGCTCAGATCAACGACGCGTTTGACCTGATGCACGAAGGCAAAAGTATTCGATCGGTCGTTACGTTTTAGACGGCGCAGCGTGTTGGGCCAAGCCGGCCAGATCGGCACCTGCCGGTTGCTGGTAGACTCGCAGCTTGAAGCTCGGTGTTATGGCAATCAGGTGGTCGAAAATATCGGACTTGACCTGTTCATGGACGGCCCATTCCGTGCTCTTGGTAAACGCATACACCTCCAACGGCAGGCCCTGTGGCCCCGGATCGAGTTGACGTACCAGAAGCGTCATGCCCTGATTGATGCCGTTATGGTGTTTTAGATAGGCCAGAACGTAGGCTCTGAATGTGCCAAGGTTCGTCAGCCGGCGCGCGTTCACGTTGCCGTCGTCACCCAGATCGCGGTTGGCTTCTTTCAGAGCCTCGCGTTTTTCATCGACGTAGTTGGTCAGGAGCGTGAAGTCGCGCAATTGATTGACTTCATCAACGCTTAGAAAACGCACGCTCGACATATCCAGATGCAGTGCGCGCTTGATACGGCGACCGCCAGAGCGCGACATAAACCGATAGTTTTTGAACGCATCCGAAATAAATCGGTGGGTGGGAATCGTGGTGACGGTTTTGTCCCAGTTTTGCACGCGGACCGTGTGCAGCGCGATATCGATGACGTCGCCGTCAGCGCCGTATTGCGGCACTTCCACCCAATCACCCACCCGTAAAATGGAGCTGGTCGCGATTTGTACGCTGGCTACCAGCGACAGCAGCGTGTCTTTGAAGACCAGCATCATCACCGCCGTCAGTGCACCCAGTCCGCTGAAGAACAACAGCGGCGAGCGATCGACGATTGAGGCAAGTACCAAAATGGCGCCCACGCCGTAGACAATAATCTTGCCGATCTGAATGAAGCCCTTGATTGGTCGCACGCGGGACACGGGCGTTTGCTCGTAGATGGCGTTAAGTGCGTTGAGCAGCGCACCCACAGCGAGCACCACAAAAAGGACGCCGTAGGCCACCGCGACGTTTTGCAGAACTTGCGCGACGTTGTCCGGAAAGTTGCTGAACACGCCGACGCCGAAATACAGGATCAAGGCGGGTACCACCTGTGACAGGTGGCGGAACAGCTTGTGGCCGACCAGCGCGTCGTCCCACTTGACCGTGGTCTGCTCGGCAATGCGGCTCACGGCGCGAATCAGTATTCGGCGCGTAATCCAGTGCGACAGCCAGGCAATGAGGATCAGAGCGGCCAGAGCCGCCATGCCCGCCAGCAAGGGGGAGTCCGCGGACCATTCTGTGAAGCGGTTTAGATAGGGGGTCAATGTATCCATAGTGAGTGATTGTGGCGTTTGTGCAGTGCAATCACAAATGGTGTGACTTGCATGACCATTTACATTCCAGGTCAAGGGGTTAATGTAGCGACAGGATCGCCAGTAGAAGAAAACTATGAAGCCAACGGATACCGCGAACCCCGACTACTTTCATCAGGTCGTCGACTGTCAGTGGGCCTGTCCAGCGCACACCGACGTCCCCGAATATATTCGCATGATTGCCCAAGGCAATTTCGGCGACGCCTACATGAGCAATCGTGCTTCCAACGTGTTTCCGGGCATCCTGGGTCGCGTGTGCGATCGCCCCTGCGAGCCGGCCTGTCGCCGTGGTCGGGTGGAAGAAAAGCCAGTGGCGATTTGTCGCCTCAAGCGCGTAGCCGCCGATCATCGTGAAGACATCACCGCGCGCTTGCCAAAAGCGCCGGAGCAGGGCAATGGCTACAAGATCGCGTTGATTGGTGCAGGCTGCGCGTCGTTGGCTGTGGCGAACGATCTGGCGCCGCTGGGTTACGACATCACCATGTTTGAGAAGCACGACACCACGGGCGGTTTGATGCGGACCAATATCCCGCAGTTTCGCCTGCCGCCAAACGTTCTCGATGAAGAAATAGGCTACATCCTCGACATGGGCGTGACTTTGCGCACGGGTCATCCCATCGAGAGCATGAAAGAACTGCTCGACACCGGGGGCTTCGACGCCGTGTTCGTCGGCACCGGCGCGCCGCGTGGCAAAAATCTGGATTTGCCGGGTCGCTACGACAGCGAGCGCATTCACATCGGTATTGACTGGCTCGAATCTGTTGCATTCAAACATCTGGAAAAAATCGGCAAGCGTGTACTCATTATCGGCGTCGGCAATACGGCGATGGACTGCTGTCGTACGTCCCTGCGACTGGGCGCGACCGAAGTAAAAGTTATGGCGCGCAAACCGCGCGGTTTCTTTAAAGCCAGCGACTGGGAGCTCGAGGACGCTGAGGAAGAAAACGTCCAGATCATCGTCAACCATTCACCGAAATCGTTCGTGCTTGAAGACGGCGTGCTTAAAGGCATGTTGTTCGATGTGATGGAGTACAACGTCGATGACAACGGTCGTATCGACCGCGGAACCGCCGTTGATGAGGTCATGATTGCCTGCGACGACGTCATTCTGGCCATTGGTCAGGACAATGCGTTTCCGTGGATCGAGCGCGATATTGGTTTCGAGTTTGATCAATGGGACTGTCCCATTGTCAACGAGACGACCCTTATGAGTACGCGGGAGGGCGTCTTTTTCGGCGGCGATTCTGCGTTTGGTCCCAAGAACATTATTTGGGCAGTGGCCCACGCTCACGATGCGGCTATTTCAATCGATCGCTATTGTCGTGGCGAGGACGTCAGCGATCGCCCGCCACGCGGCCTGACGCTCAGTTCTCAAAAGATGGGCATTCACGAGTGGAGCTACTCCAACGATTTTGATACGTCCGAGCGTCGTTTGATGCCGCACGTATCGCTCAAGGAGCGGTTTAAACGTTTGGACGTTGAGGTGGAGCTGGGCTTTACGGCCGAGCAACTCGCGACGGAAGTTGAGCGCTGCCTCAACTGCGACATTCAAACCGTGTTCACCGACAAACTGTGCATCGAGTGCGACGCCTGCATCGATATTTGCCCGGTTGATTGCCTGACGATTACGCCGAACGCGGAGGAGGCCGAGCTGCGGCAGAACCTGCTAATCCCTGCGGAGAACATCACGCAGCCGCTTTACGTTTCCGGTGATCTGCCACAAACAGGTCGCGTCATGGTTAAAGATGAGGACCTGTGTGTGCACTGTGGGCTGTGTGCGGAGCGCTGCCCAACCGGCGCGTGGGACATGCAAAAATCCAAGATCAATTTGCCGCAGGCAATCGATGTGCGCCGCCACGGAGGTGCAGCATGATCATCGTGAACGACCTGACCGTCAAAATCGCGACGGTAAACGGCACCGGTTCGGCCAGCGCAAATGGCCTCCTGCTCAAGGCGTTTTTTCGCATGGGCATACCGGTCGTTGGCAAAAACTACTTCCCGTCAAACATTCAGGGCCTGCCGACCTGGTACGAAATCCGGGTGACCGGTGACGGACATCGCGCCAGCGCCATCCAGCACGATGTCAAGCGTG
>CAYGSQ010000129.1:0-1833 GCA_964352435.1 uncultured Gammaproteobacteria bacterium
ATACTTCGCCGTCCGCGCCCCGCTTGTGGCCGCGTGGACTCGCGTATAACCAGAGCTCAAGACCAACATCATGCTCCCAAAAACTGTTGCCATCTTTGGCGGCACCGGATTTCTCGGCACCGCGCTTACCCCGAAACTTGCTGCTGCCGGCTGGCATGTACGACTGATGTCGCGTCATCCGGAGCGTCATCGTGCGCTTAAAGTGGTACCGCAGGCCGAGCTGGTCAAAGTGCGTTTGTCGGATGATGCGTCACTGCGCCAAGCCATGGACGGCTGCACTGCCGTTATCAACCTGGTCGGCATTCTAAACAGCCGCTCGCGCGATGGCCGCGAATTCATCACTTTGCATGCCGAGCTGCCTGCGCGTCTTGCGCTCGCTGGCAAGGCAGTCGGCGTCCGCCGTTTTGCGCACGTCAGCGCGCTGCGCGCCGACGCCAAAAAAGGGCCGAGCCAATACTTGCGCAGCAAAGGCGCGGGCGAACTGGCACTGCGCCGCGCCTGCGGTCAGGACATGGACCTGAGCATCTTCCAACCGTCGACGATTTACGGCATCAACGATTCGTTTACCAATCGCTTTGGTGCACTGCTGCGCATTCCACCGTTCATGCCACTGCCCAAACCCAATGCCCGCTTTGCCCCGGTCCACGTGGACGATGTGGCCACCGGCATCGTCAACGCCATGGGCAATCGCGACACCTTCGGCAAAACGTTTCAGCTGTGCGGACCACAGGTTCTGTCGCTGCGCGAAGTCGTCGTCATGGTGCGCGATTCGCTGGGCCTGAACCGGGCCATTATCGGCATGCCGGACGGACTGGCCAATATTCAGGCCGCAATTTTGGAACTGGTACCGGGTAAGCCGCTGTCGCGTGACAACCTGCGCTCACTCGAGGTCAACAGCATTTGTGACAGCAACGGTTTTGAGCAGCTTGGGGTAACGCCTCGCCCTGCCTCCACCTGGATCCCCCGCGTGGTACGCGAGGCCAGTGGCCACGACCTGCGCGATGAGTATCGCCGTGAGGCCGGTCGCTAAAACTGACCTACTGTTCTTTCGCGCGCGCGTCGAGGCTTTGCAGACGTGCCAGCACCACCCCGTCTTCCTGCTCGGCCAGCGCCTCGACCTGCTGATAAAAGAGCGGCAGGTCGCCGTCCAGATCATCCAGCCATACACCAAACGCGGATACCCACTGCGTGTAGGTGCCCACCGATGCCAGATGCGCATTATTCAAATCGCGACTAAACCAACCGTCATAGCCCGCATAGCCACCCCAGGCGTCTTTTTGAACGGCGTAGTTGGCCCGCAGTCGCTCCATAGCTTCACGTTTAAGCGTTCGCTTTTGCTCGTCAGCAACGTCGAGCGCGTAGATGCGCGCAAGATCGTCGCGCGCAGCGGCGACCAGCGCCGCAAAGTCCTTGCGCCGCGCGATGTTGTCGGTAAATTTCGCGAAGTCGCCCGCGCCCTCCTGAGTCGTCAAATAGCGGCGCACGCCTTCACGTTCCACAAACGATGCAAAGGACTCACTGAAAATCGAGTCACTGGGTCGGTACACGACCTGATGCGCCAGCTCATGAAAAATCAGCGCGATGGTCGACAGCTCGTCGCCACTGAGCATGGTGCTCAGGATAGGATCGGCAAATTTGCCCAGCGTTGAGTAGGCACCGACCCCGCCATAGAACACGTCATAGCCGTCCGCACGCAGCCGCCCGGTTTCCCTGCTCGCCGACTTCTCGCGGAAATAGCCCCGGTAGCTGACGCAGCCTGCGAACGGAAAACACCAGGTTTTGGCATTGACCGAAAACTCTGGCGCTGCAATCACGTTCCACAACACGTAGGGC
>CAYGSQ010000129.1:1843-8213 GCA_964352435.1 uncultured Gammaproteobacteria bacterium
GTCTAGCTGTACGTAGGAGGTGTAGCTTTTGTTGTCCGGCAAGCCCAAATCGGAGGCGGCAAACTGTCTGGCTTCAAACGCAACGCGCAGGCGCCGGCGCTGGTCTTCGTCCACGCTTTCATCGGCGAGCGCAGTGGCCACCGGCACCCGTTTGGTGACCAATTCAAGCTGCCCGCGCGCTGCCTGCAAATAGAACGCCGTCCGCGTGCACCCGTTGAGCAACACAGCACTCAGCAGCAGCAAAACAGCGAACAGCCACCAGCGACGCGCACGACTCTTGGGCCATAGAGATATCGACATTCGACGACGTTAACAAGCCGACCGCGCATGCGCAAAGACGCTGTAGTAACCTGCGCAGCATGAACACTTTTTTGGTGGGCGGGGCGGTGCGTGACGCACTGCTCGGCCTCGACATACTGGACAAGGACTACGTGGTGGTCGGCAGCACGCCGCAGGCCATGCTGGCGCGTGGCTATCGCCAGGTGGGCAAAGACTTCCCGGTCTTTTTGCACCCCGACACACACCAGGAATACGCGCTGGCCCGTACGGAACGCAAGAGCGGCAAGGGCTATACCGGCTTCACGGTGCACGCCGACCCCGACGTCACCCTTGAAGAAGATCTGCTGCGCCGCGACCTGACGATCAACGCATTGGCGCAAGACCAGGACGGCAATCTGGTCGATCCGTTTGGCGGTGCGCAGGATTTGGCAGACCGCGTGCTGCGCCATGTGTCACCCGCGTTCGTTGAAGATCCGGTGCGCGTACTGCGTGCCGCGCGCTTTGCCGCAAGGTTTGCCGACTTAGGGTTTCGGGTTGCCGACGAAACGATGACGCTGATGCGCCAGATGGTAGACAACGGCGAAATCGACGCACTGGTCAGCGAACGGGTATGGACCGAAACCGTCAAGGCATTGCGCACACAAAAGCCCAGTGTTTATTTCGAGACGCTGCGCGCGTGCGGCGCGCTGGCCCGGGTGTTCCCCGAACTCGACGCACTGTATGGGGTTGAGCAACCGGCGCAATGGCATCCGGAAATTGATACCGGCGTGCACACCATGATGGTGGTCGATCAATCGGTCGCGCTGAGCGATGAACTGGCGGTACGCTTTGCCGCACTCACCCACGATCTTGGCAAGGCACTTACGCCCGCTGACATCCTGCCTGGCCATCGCGGTCACGAGCAGCGCAGCTTGCCGCTCATCACCGCGCTTTCGGCGCGCCTGCGTGTGCCCAACGAATGCCGCGACCTGGCCTTGATCGTGGCCGAGCATCACACCAAAGTGCACCGTGCAAACGAGCTGCGGCCGTCAACGGCGATGAAGCTGTTCAGCGAATGCGACGCGCTGCGTCGCCCCGAACGATTCGAGCACGCGCTGCTCGCATGCGAAGCGGACGCGCGTGGAAGGTTGGGACTGGAAGACCGGCCTTACCCGCAGGCAGACCACCTGCGCGCAATGCTTGATGACGCACGCGCCGTCAGCCCGCGCGAGCTGGATTTGACCGGTCTGCAGGGCCCGGCGATCGCCAAGCGTATTTACGATTCGCGCCTGAGCGCCGTCAAACATGGCCTGCGCGAACGTGCGTCAGACCAGGAAGAAGAAGATCACGCCGGCGAGTAATACGCGGTACAGCGCAAACAACCACATGCCGGCCCGCGCAACGAAGCGCATGAACCAACCGATGCTGACGTACGCCGCCACGGCGGACACGATGACACCCAGAATAATAGAGAACCACTGACCCGCTACCGGCTCCGACAACAGCTTCAGCGTTTGATAACCACTGGCCAGCACGATGACCGGAATGGCCAGCAAAAAACTGAAGCGGGCCGCGCCCTCGCGATCAAAGCCGCGCATCAGGGCAGCCGTCATCGTGATACCGGAGCGTGAGGTGCCCGGCACCAGCGCCAGCACCTGAGCGAAGCCCACGACCAGCGCGTCGACCATCGTGGCACTGCCCACCGTGCGTTCACGACGGCCAAAGCGATCAGCGACCCACAGCAGCACACCGAACACCGCCGTGGTGGTCGCGATAACGGCGGCGGAGCGCAGGTGCCCGTCGATCAGGTCACCCAGCGCAAGGCCGGCCAACGCAACCGGAATGGTGGCCACCGCAATGTTGATACCCAGACGCGCGTCATCATTGACGCCCTTGCCGCTCACGGTGCCCAACAGTGCGGTCATGATGCGCAGCACGTCTTCACGGAAATACGCCAGCACGGCAATCAGCGTGCCGAAGTGCACGGCGACATCGAACGCCAGGCCCTGATCATCCCAGCCGACGAACAGCGGCAGCAGGATCAGATGGCCTGAGCTCGAGATCGGCAGGAACTCGGTCAGCCCTTGCAGCAGCGCAAGTAAAATAATTTGCAGCGTCGTCATTGCGGCATCGCCAATGTGACCGACAGGTCGCGAAACCCGAAGCCCCGAACGGGTCCGTCGAGGTCGCGCGTCAAGCCGATAAATTTGAATCGTTCACCCATTTCGCCGGGAAGGGTCAGGGTTTTGGCCTCGCTTTGCAACATCGGAATGCGCGCTGGTTGTGCGTCGCTATGCTCTGCAAGCGTACGCTCCAGCTCGCTGGCCAGTAAATAATGGGCCTGCGTTGTATAGCCGGCCAGCGTGAGTCCGGAGTCGATCGCCGCATCCGCGACGGCGGTAAAATCGACCCACGCGGTGATGTCCTGCAGCCCGGGCATAAAAAACGGATCGTCGTGCGCACGATGACGATAGTGGCAACGCATGGTCCCGTCACTGCGCTCGGGCAGATACATCTCACGTCGTGAACCGCCATAGTCCGCCAGAATGATCAGCCCCTGCGCCAGACAGTAGGACAGCGTCGCGGCAAACGCTCGTATGCCGGGGCAAAACTCCGAGGTGTAGCCAACCGGCAGGGGCGTTCCCGCCGCGCGACATTGCTGTTCGATGACGGCCAGATCAGCAGCGAGCTCCGGCGGCGGCGGCGCGTATTCCAGAACAAACGTATCCTCCAGAGCACCCACCCACGCACAGTGCAACACGCCCGGCTCAACGACGCGAAAGCGCTCGAAGGGCAATGCATCAAGTACTTCATTCGCTACGATGACGCCACGAAATGGCATTTGCGGCAGCGACTTGAGCCAGCGCACGCGCGCGGCAACCGACGGGTCCAACGACGCGATCGCGGTCTTTTGTCGCGCAATCAGGTCAGCGCTGACTTCCATGATCCAGTATTCCGCCGGCAATGCGTCGTCCTGCTCCAGCTGCCGCAACATGGACGTCGCAAGCGCTCCGTCACCGGCACCAAACTCCAGAATGACCGCATCGTCACCGAGCTCACGCAGCGTATCGGCGATGCCGCAGGCAAGCGTGGCACCAAACAGCGGGGAGATGTTGGGCGCCGTGACGAAGTCACCTTCCGGCCCGAATTTAGCGCTGCCCGCGCTGTAGTAGCCCTGAGCAGGCGCATAGAGTGCCATCTCGACAAAGCGGGCAAACCCGATTTTACCGCCCGCCTCGTCGATAGTGCGGACCATGTGCTCGTGCAGCGCGCGGCTGTGGGCGGCGGCGCGTTCATCGGGTTGCGGTAATTCCAGTGACATGACATCCCGGGCGCGCCGTCGCGCGAAGTGAAGGTGAATGACGCTGCGCGTTGACAAGCGCACGCAAGGCGGGCGAACTATACCCGACCCGGAATCGAAAAAAGAGACTACCGCATGCATCGCAATGCCCTGACCGACCAGACGCTTTTGATCACAGGCGCAGCCCGCCGCCTCGGCGCGCAGATGGCGCGCTCCGCGCATGCGCTGGGGGCCAACGTGGCCGTGCACTACCGCCGCTCATCCACCGAAGCCGATGCGCTGGTTGCCACGCTCAATGCCGAACGCTCAGGCAGCGCGCTCGCGGTCGGCGCCGACCTGATTGACCTTGGCAGCCACGCACCACTGGTCGAAAAGGTGGTGGCACATTTTGGTGGGCTCAACGCGCTGATCAACAATGCCTCGACCTTTTACCCCACAGCGGTCGGCACCATCACCGCCGAAAACTGGGACGACCTGATGGGCAGCAATCTCAAGGCACCGCTCTTTTTGTCGCAGGCCGCCGCCCCGCATTTGGCGCGCCGCAAGGGCTGCATCATCAACCTGATCGATATTCACGCCAGTCGGCCGCTGGGCGAACACGTCGTGTATTGCTGCGCCAAAGCCGGCCTCAAAATGCTGACCCAGTCCCTGGCCGTGGAGCTGGGGCCCGATGTGCGGGTCAACGGCATCGCGCCCGGCCCGATCATGTGGCCTGAAAATAACCTCAGCGAAGGCGACAAGGACGACATCGTTGAGACGACCTTGCTCAAGCGGGCCGGCGATCCCACCGATATTGCGCGCACCGCCCTGTTTTTTCTGGCCGACTCGCCCTACGTCACAGGCCAGATCATCGCCGTTGACGGCGGTCGATCACTGCGTCCGTAAACCCGCCCGCGCACACCGTGTAGACTCGACCGCCCAGTCATCTCCGAGCCTTGCATGAGCGCCAACGACGACGCACTCGCCTACGAATTTGAGACCACGCCGCCCATCGGCAGCGTGCAAAAAGTCCACGACGATTTGTATTGGCTGCGCATGCCGCTGCCGTTCTCACTCAATCACATCAATTTGTGGCTGGTGCGCGACGGCGATCGCTTCGCCGCGGTCGACACCGGCATGCGAACGCCGGATTCGACGAGAGTATGGCAGGACGTCAATGCCACGCTTTTGGAAAAACGCGGCTTGACGCGTGTCGTCGTCACGCACATGCACCCCGACCATGTCGGCATGGCGGGCTGGTTGTGCGAGCAGTACGACGCGCCGCTGTGGATGACACGTGGGGAATATTTCGTCTGCCGCGTGCTGTGCGCGGACACGGGCAAAACCGCACCGACCGATGGCGTCACGTTCTATCGTGCAGCGGGCCTGTCGGACGACCAGGTCGAACGCTACAAACGCATGTTCGGCATGTTTGGCAAAGCCGTTTACCACCTGCCCGATTCGTTTGTGCGTATGACCGACGGGCAGCACATCCAATTTGGTGACCAGTCGCTTGAAGTCCTGATGGGTAACGGCCATTCGCCCGAGCACGCGTGTTTGTTTGACGAGACCAACAATGTGCTGATCTCCGGCGATCAGATTTTGCCGACCATTTCGTCCAACGTGAGCGTCTGGCCCACCGAACCACTGGCGAACCCTCTGCACGACTGGCTGGGCTCCTGCCGGCGTTTACGTGAGCGCCTGCCGGACGATGTACTGGTACTGCCGGCGCACGGGCGGCCGTTTCGCGGCGCCGCGACGCGTCTTACTCAGCTGATCGATGAGCACGAACAGGGGCTGGCACAACTACTCGAACACTGCGCCACGCCGCAACGCGCGGTCGATATGTTTGAGACCTTGTTCAACAGCCGCATCAATGACTCAAACCTGATCATGGCGACCGGTGAGACGATGGCCAACATCAACTATCTGTTGGCGGAGGGTTCACTTGAGCTGCATGATGAAACCGACGGCGTGAAGCACTACCGCCGCGCGTAGACGCCTAAAGTTGCGCCGTCAACGGCAGCGCACGCTGCTGCGGCGTGATCAGCCCGACCTCAAGCAAGGTCTGCGCCACCTCGCTGATCATTTGCTCGTCGATATGCACGCGCTGCGCCCACTGCGTTAACGACAACCACTGGGCGACGTTCTCAGGCAACAACTCGTAACGTCGTGCTATCAAGGCCACCGCATCGTCACGCTGGGTCAGCGCAAAGGCTTTGGCATACACCGCGCGCAGAGCGACGGCACAGGCCTCGGGTTCGTCCTGCAAAATCTGGTTGCGCACGGCCACAACGAAACACGGCCACGGTGTCGGATAATCACCCACACGCCGAAACTCACCGTTATCGACGTAGGTCTGGGTCGTAAATTTTTCCCAGTAAAAAACCTGCGCGCGATCGGCCGCCAGGGCGTCGCGCGCGCCGTCGAGACTGCCCACTTTTTCGAAACGCAGAGCGTCGACGGGCCAGCCCAGATCACGTGCGTGCACGCCCGCCATCAAATGCGAACCGGAACCGTAACGACTGATGGCGTAGACCTGATCACGCAAATCGGCCACCGTATGCAACGCGCTCCCGGCGGGCACGTGAATGCCCCACACCAGAGGTGACGCTGTGTACACGCTGACAATCCGAAACTGCCCGCCGCGCGCGACCGCCGCCACAGCGCCCTCGGTCAGCAGCATCGCCATGTCGACGTGGTCCGCGTCCAGCGCCTCAGCCATCTCGCCAGTGCCGCCGTAAAAATCCTGCCAGCTCGCGTCAATGTTCGCGCGTGGCAACGCGCCCGACTCCAGGAGCAAATGCCACGCCACGTTGAAGTGCTCGGGGA
>CAYGSQ010000130.1:0-8207 GCA_964352435.1 uncultured Gammaproteobacteria bacterium
ATGAAGAACTTGCGTTGCGTGCCGGTGATCCTGGCTCCAACCTTCCCACTTTCAATCCGCTGGACCTTAACCCGGTCTATCAGCAACTACGTATTGAGCTGAGCAAGACCGAAGTCGAGCTGGGCGAGCTGAAAACCGAGCTGCGTCAGCAGAATTCGGCCGTCGCCAATTTGAAACGGTCCGTCGACACGGTGCCTGAAGTGGAAGCGGAGATGGCTGCCCTCAACCGGGACTACACGGTCATTAAAAGTCGCCATGATCAACTTTTGCAGAGTCTTGAAGACGCGCGCCTTGGTGCCAAAGCTGAAGACAACGTTGCAGACGTTCGCTTTCGCGTCGTCGAGCCACCACGTTTGCCACTTGAACCTTACGGCCCAAACCGCCCCGTGTTTTTGACCATGACGCTCCTCGCTGCACTGGGCGCGGGGATAGCGTTTTCGTTTGTGCTTGATCAGCTGCGTCCTGTGTATATCACGCGGGAAGATTTGGCGGCCAAAACTGGCTTGCCGGTTCTCGGTGCGATTGGTGTGGTCATGATGCCGCAGCAAAGTTTCATGATGCGTATCCAAAAAGCAGGTTTTCTGGCAGGGCTCCTGGGCCTGCTGTTCATATATGCGGTGGTCGTTGTTTTCGAGGATCCGGTGGTGCGACTGTTCCGCGCCACAGCACTGGGTGATAGCGCATGAGTATTGTCGAAAAAGCCGTTGGCAAGCATCTTAAGGGCAGTGGCAAAAAGAAAGCCGTCGCGCCTGCAGCAACGATACTGGACGAATCGGCTGCGCGTCTGGTGCCGGTCGAAGAAACGAAGCAACAAAATTTTGGACGGGCTATCCCCATTCCGGGCGAAGACGGTCGCATTGGCAAAGATCTGCTGGTACTCGACTTTGAACAATTGCGTGAAGCGAGCATCGTGCCGCCTGAAGACCTGGCGCCCAATCTGGCCAACGAATTTCGACGCATCAAACGCCCTCTGATCAAGAGCGCGTTTGGTAAGGGCGACGAGCGCATCGAGAAGGGGAACCTCATCATGCTGTGCAGCGCGTTGTCGGGCGAAGGCAAGACTTTCACGTCCATGAATTTGGCCATGAGTGTTGCGCTGGAACGTGAGCGCACGGTACTCCTTATCGATGCTGACGTGGCCAAGCCGCACATCAGTCGCGCGCTCAATCTGGACAAGCGCAAAGGGTTGATGGATTTGCTGATTGACCGGACGCTTGATATCAGCGAAGTCCTGGTGCAAACCGACATGCCTGGTCTACGCGTCCTGCCTGCAGGCACGCAGCATGAGTACGCCACGGAGCTGCTCGCCAGTGAGCGCATGGAAGAACTCATTACCGAGATCGCGGGCCGCTACCAAAACCGCATCGTCATTTTGGATTCGCCACCGCTTCTGCAAACGTCCGAGGCTCAGGTTTTGACCGGTTTGGTTGGGCAGGTAGTCGTGGTTGTGCATGCCGGGGCTACGCCGCAGTCAGCGGTGGACGGTGCACTTGAACTAATCGATCCCACCAAGCACGTCAGCCTGATTCTGAATAAAAGCCGGATTGCCACGGGTGGCGATTCCTATTACGGCGGCTACTACGGTCAGGATGGCTACACGCACTCCGATGATTGAACTACCTATGTTGAATAAGAATAAAATAATGCGTCAATCGATGGCGACAGCCGTGGTCTTGTCTGGTGTCCTTACGTGCGCGGGCGTCCACGCGCAGCAACCCCAGGAAGGGCCTGCGCAGGGCTGGCAAATTTCGCCGAGCATCTACACCAGCGTGCTCGTTACCGACAATATCAACCTGACGAATGACGACCTCAAAGTGGACGACACCAGCTATGAGATAAGCCCGGGCCTGTTGCTTTCGCGCATTGGCCCGCGCTGGACGTTTAACTCCAACTACCAAATGCAGGCGCGCCGATTTTCGAGCACGAGTGAAAACGATCAGGTTTTTCACAACTTGAATTTGTCGTCCAATTTTGTCGCGGTGCCCGAGCGCTTGGGGGTCACCGTTTCAAGCAATATTCAGCAGCAGTTGATTGACCGCGCCGGCGGTTTCGGCGCCACTACGGCAAGTCGTGCTGCCAACCTGACCGACGTCAATACCTACGCGATCGAACCGTATTACACCTTCGATCTTGGGCCGGCGACCAGCGGACGTGTGTCCTATCGAGCGGGTCTGATTGAGTTCGACACGCCACAGCTGACCGACACGAAAGACAAGCGCATTGCCGCATCATTTGCTACGCGCCCGTTGGACGCACGCTGGTCAGTCGGTGGGGCAATTAGTAGTAGCAACGTCGAATACGATACCGGGCGCGATGTCACGCTCGATCGCTACAGCGTCGACCTGGGTTATACCGTGTCGCCCAAAGCCGAACTGGTCCTGACGTTTGGCGAAGACAGTAACGACCTTGGGGCGTTGCCGTTCGCCGGCGAAACTGATGGCACGTTTTGGCTGGCTGGCGTGTTGGGTCAGCTCAACGAAACGACCAGTTACGAAATTCGTGCAGGCGAGCAATTTTTTCGCGACTCGTATCTGGTCGATTTTCAGCGCACCAAGGGTCGCCTGGCGATCAATGTCGTTTACAACGAATCGGCAACCACGTTTGGTACGCAGCAAATTGATTACCAGGGCCTCCTGGATTTCTTCTCTGATGTTGGCGGCCTCAACCTGCCTAACCAAACTCAGGACGTGTTCGTTTCCAAGAGGTTAACGGCCGGATTTATATACACGCTCCCGAAAAGCTCGTGGCGTTTGAATGTGTTTAACGACTCGCGCGATTTTATTACCTCATTGGACGGTAGCGCCGATGACAGTGGTGGTGGCGCGACCTTGGGTTGGGATTGGCAGGCGAGTGCGCGTGGCCGATTGACGCTGACCGCTAACTGGCAAAAAATCCAGCTTCGTGCAACCGGTGAGCAACCGGAAGATCTGCGCCTGGGTCTTAGCTGGCGACAGGAAGTATCGCGCCGTGCTTACGTTGATTTACGTCTGATTTATAACCAGCGCGATTCGCCCGACGAATTGCTGAATTTTGAGGAAAGCTCCGCGATCCTTGGTTTTGGAATTGAGCTGTAGCGCCCATGTATGAAGATTTTTATAAATTCCGCGGGCGTCCGTTTCAGCTAACGCCAGACCTCAAGTTTCTCTACCCAAGTCAGGGTCACAAACGCGCGCTTTCCTATCTGCACTATGGCCTTGAACAGGCTGAAGGCTTTGTCGTGATTACGGGCCATATTGGTACCGGCAAGACGATGCTTATCCAGACGCTACTGGCGGAGCTGCAGGATCAGGAAATCGCCACGGCGCGCATTGCCGCAGCCAATCTGGACGATGGCAATATTTTGCAGATGGTGGCATCGGCATTGAAATTGCCCCATGAAGGCAAGGGCAAGGCCGCGTTGCTGCGCGATATGGAATTGTCGCTGCGCCGGGCACAGGACTATCTGAACGGTGTCCTGCTTATCGTTGACGAAGCGCAAGAGCTCAGCCCCACGGCCCTTGAAGAACTGCGTATTTTGTCCAACCTCGAATGCAATGGCTCGGCGCTGTTGCAAGTGTTTCTGGTTGGGCAAACCGAGCTGCGCACCACGCTGCGCGAGCCGTCCATGGAACACCTGCGTCAACGCACCATCGCCTCGTATCACCTTGAGCCATTGTCGCTTGAGGAAACCAAACGCTACATCGGCTTTCGCCTGGTCGCGGTTGGCTGGGACGGCGAGCCGCATTTTGACCCTGATTTCTACGAGGCAGTGCACCACCAGACCGGCGGTGTGCCACGTAAAGTAAATATTTTGATGGACCGCTTGCTGGTCTACGGCTATCTCGAAGAGTTGCGCGAATTCGGTTCCGAGGACGTGGAAGACGTCGTCGGCGAAATGAGTCAGGAAATTGCGGGTGATCTGGTCCGCGTTGCCGATGAGTCAGCGCCACCGACCAATGGTCAGGTGGTCAACGAGCCGGTCAAGTCCGGCGACGAGGCCATGAGCCGCGGCGACCTGGAGCGGCGATTGGCGATGCTGGAAGCAAAACTCCAACAACTGGCCGGTGATTCCAAATGAGCGCATCCGCGAAAGTCATTACGCAGCCCGATTCTGTGGACGCGTTGTTCGTGCCCGACAGTGATCGGCTTATTTCGTCGACGCCCGTCAACGCCATGTCGATTGACGTTGAGGACTATTTTCAGGTGTCGGCACTTGAGTCACGCATTGGTCGCGAACGCTGGTCCGAGTGGGAAATACGGGTCGGCACGTCGACCCGACGAGCGTTGGAGATGTTTGCTGAGGCGGGCGTAAAATCCACGTTTTTCACATTGGGTTGGGTGGCTGAGCAGTGCCCGGGTCTGGTGCGCGAAATCGTTGATCAGGGCCATGAGCTTGCGAGCCACGGCTACGAGCACAAGCGCGCAACCATGCAAACGCAAAGCGAATTTCGCGAAGATATCGTGCGTACCAAAAAGCTGCTGGAAGATATGAGTGGTCAGGCGGTGCGTGGCTATCGTGCACCGAGCTATTCGATTGGCCGCGACAATCTGTGGGCGTTTGACGAGTTAGCGTCGGCGGGCTACG
Source organism: uncultured Gammaproteobacteria bacterium (assembly GCA_964352435.1). Lineage (GTDB taxonomy): Bacteria > Pseudomonadota > Gammaproteobacteria > Steroidobacterales > JBCCMA01 > JBCCMA01. The sequence goes on from CAYGSQ010000130.1 coordinate 4,565, forward strand.
AATACAGCTCCAGCGTCTATCCAATCGCACACGATTTATATGGCATGCCTGAGGCGCCGCGCTTTGCTTTTCGCGTGCGCGATACCGGTCTTCTGGAAATTCCGGTCACCACTATCAATTGGGCGGGTCGCAACTGGCCGTGTGGTGGCGGCGGTTTTTTTCGGTTGTTGCCTTACGCGATGTATCGGCGCGGTCTCGCTCGCGTTAATCAGGCGGACCAACAGCCAGGTTTGTTTTATTTTCATCCGTGGGAAATCGACCCGGACCAGCCGCGTGTTGACGGTCTGAGTGCCAAGAGTCGCTTCCGTCATTACCTGAACTTGTCACGTATGCAGCCGCGTCTGGCTCAGCTTTTAAAGGATTTTCAGTGGGATCGGATGGACAACGTGTTTCTCCCCAAGAGCAGCCGGGCATGAGCGCTGCCGTGCAAATAACGCCGCCACCCGTTGCGGCGCTGTCGATCCGCACTGTCAGCGATAGCGACAAACAGCGCTGGAATGCCTACGTCGACGCTCAGGAAGAGGCCACGTTCTTTCACCGCTTCGAGTGGGCGGAAGTGTTGCGCGAGGCGTTCGGGCATCGTAGCTACTACTTAATTGCGGAGCGGGACGGCGATATCGTCGGCATTCTACCGCTGGCCCACGTCAATAGCCGTTTGTTTTCCAATGCGCTTATTTCCACACCTTTTTGTGTTTACGGCGGCGTCGTCGCAACCGACGATCTGGCGTATCAAGCACTGTTGTCCCACGCGTGTGATATGGCCGACGAGCTGGGTGTCGATTATCTCGAATGCCGTAACATGGTTGCGCGCGAGCCGGATTGGCCATCCAAAAACTTGTACGTGACGTTTCGCAAAGAAATTTTGCCTGAGAGTGAAGCCAACCTGTTGGCCATTCCAAAAAAACAGCGTGCGATGGTGCGTAAAGCGATCAAGCTGGGTTTGACGGCATCATCCGAGCGCGATATCGATACGCTTTATCGCTGCTATTCGGAGAGTGTGCGCAATCTCGGCACGCCGGTTTTTTCAAAAAACTATCTCGCAATCCTGGCGCGCGTCTTTGGCGATGACTGCGAGATCACGGTCATTCGCAATGGCGATACACCGGTGGCTGCGGTGATGAGTTTCTTTTTTCGCAACCAGGTGCTGCCTTACTACGGCGGCGGCACGCTTGAAGCGAGAGCCGTCAAAGGTAACGACTTCCTGTATTGGAGTGTCATGGAAAACGCGCGAGAGCGCGGCTTGACGCTGTTCGATTTTGGTCGCAGTAAAGAAGGTACCGGCGCGTACCGTTTCAAAAAGCACTGGGGCTTTGAACCGGAACCTATGAGCTACGAGTATCACTTGTCTGCGCTCGATGAAATGCCTGATTTGTCGCCAAACAATCCCAAGTACAAGCTGTTTATCGGGATGTGGCAAAAGCTGCCTCTGAGTCTTTCTCAGCGGCTGGGACCGTGGCTTGCCCGGAGTCTGGGCTGACCGCGATTCGCCCAGTCCACAACGTCGTTTTGGAATACACATGATGCGGACCTTATCGGCGCGCCGTGCGGCGCCCTGCAGCCACCTTCGTCCCAAATGCACGCGCCAGTGTCGCGCAGGCGGTAGCTAGATATGTGCGGTATTCACGGTGTGATGGCACTCAACGGCGCCCCGCGCGTCGATCCACAGCATCTGCGTAACATGGGTGCGGTGGCTGCACATCGTGGGCCGGACGATCACGGCGATTTTCTCGATGGGCCCCTCGGTTTCGGAATGCAGCGCCTGTCCATCATCGACGTGGCGGGTGGTCATCAGCCAATTTTTAACGAAGACGAATCGGTCGTGGTGGTCTGCAACGGCGAGATCTACAACTTCCAATCTCTGCGCGAAAATCTGATTGGCCGTGGCCATAGTTTTCGCACCAATAGCGATGTTGAAGTCATCGTCCATCTTTATGAAGAGTATGGCGACGCGTGCGTCGAGCATCTGCGTGGCATGTTTGGCTTTGCGCTGTGGGACCGTAAGGCGCAGCGACTGCTGATCGGGCGCGACCGCACGGGTATCAAACCGCTCTACTATTCACTGACCAACGGTCGTCTCGCATTTGCTTCCGAGGCCAAATCAATTTTGACCCTGCCCGATTTCTCGCGGCAGCTGAACATGGATGCGCTCCCACACTATTTGCATCTGGGTTACGTGCCCGCGCCGTTGTCCATGTTTGATGGTATTCAGAAACTGCCCCCAGCGACATTGATGATCGTTGAAAATGACAAAGTGCGGCAGCATCAGTATTGGAGCATGCCTGAAAGCGGACAGGGTGAGGGCGACCTTGAACATTGGAGCGACCGCTTGCGTGACACGCTCGAACAGTGCGTTGAACGCCAGATGGTCAGTGACGTACCACTCGGTGCCTTCTTAAGTGGCGGCATCGATTCCAGTGCAGTGGTCGCGATGATGAGTCGCAACAGTGACGAGCAGGTGCGGACGTTTGCCATCGGCTTCGGTGGCTCTTCCGGCGGTCAGTTTTATAATGAGCTGCCGTACGCGCGCCAGGTGGCGGAACAGTTTTCGACCCAGCACCGCGAGATTGTGGTGGAGCCTTCGGTCGTCGAGTTATTACCTCAGCTTCTGTGGCACATGGATGAACCCATCGCCGATACGGCATTTGTCACCACCTATCTGGTATCGGAGTTTGCACGGCGTGAAGTGACGGTGATTTTGTCCGGCGTCGGTGGCGATGAGTTATTTGGCGGCTACCGCCGTTACCTGGGTGGCTATTACGCGCGAGCTCTATCACGCGTGCCGCGTTTTATTCGCCAGTCGGTCGTGCGCCCGGTGCTCGGCCGCATGCCCGTCGACCGTCATTCGCGCATGGCCAATCTGACCCGCTACGCGCGCGCGCTGGTGCAGGCCGCCGATTGGCCGCTGGCTCAGCAGTATCAGTCGTTTGTTGAAGCGGCGAGTACGGGCGACGTGATGAGCTTGTTGGCGACGCCACCGCAGAGTTTTACGCCGCACATTGAGGCGGCCTTCGCCAATTTGAGCGGCGACCCTCTGGCTCAGATGATGCGCGTGGATCTCGCGACCCAACTGCCGGACGATTTGTTGAGCTTGACCGACCGCATGTCGATGGCCACTTCGCTTGAATGTCGTGTCCCGTTGCTGGATGAAGCATTGATCGATCTGGCGGTGGAGATGCCATCGCGTCACAAGATCGCCGGGCGTGACCTCAAGCACGTGTTGAAACATGCACTGCGCGATGTGCTGCCACGCGAAATTCTTTATCGCCAGAAGCGCGGGTTTGGTGCGCCAATGGGCGCGTGGTTCAAGAAAGAACTGCGGCCACTGGTCGATGAACTATTGTCGAGCAAGCGTCTGGAACAGCGTGGCTGGCTTAACCCCGAACAGGTGCAGGCACTGCGCGCGGATCACGATGCCAATCGGGCAGATCACACGGACAAATTGGCCGCTCTGACAAATCTTGAGCTATGGGCGCAAATCTATCTCGACAAGCGCGGCGTCGACGATGTGCGTGACGAAATGACCTCCTTGGTGGCGGCATGAAAATCCTGTTTGTTTGCCACCGTTTCCCGTTTCCGCCGAAACGCGGCGGCAAAATCCGTCCGTTCAATATCATTCGGCACATGACGCAAAGTAACCATCAGG